>NZ_JBYSZY010000086.1:0-19220 GCF_058787635.1 Variovorax sp. FW305-3-2-15-B-LB1
GGGTAGGTTATGCCTCCGAATCAATGAATCGCGAGCAACGGCGCGGGCTCATGGGGTGGGTGGGTTATTTCGAAGGGGTCTTCGGAGCGCCACCGCGAGGCCGCCAGTTCGCGACCTTGCTGCATTCCTCGATGCCCTGCCTGTTGGGCCTGCCGTCCTCGCCGATCAGCCCGAACTCCTCAGCGATCTCGAGCAGGATTTCTTCGAGAGTTTCCTTCGGGGATCCTTTCGCCGGGCTTCCTCCCGCCCGCTCCCACGCCACCAACGATGCGGCCAGCTTGGGCGCGTAGCGTGGATGAGACTTGTCGAGGTAGGCCGGCAGGTCGGTTGCCTGCTTTGCCTTGGGAAAAAAGAACCCGTTCCTGATGCCACGCGCCGAGAGCCAGTCGCGCAGCGTCTCCACCTCCACCGTAGTCATGTGCCAGTCCAAATCTGGCCGGTACATCACCCCGCGCTTTTTCGGGATCAGCCAGGGGGAATCACTGCGAGGATCGGAAAATCCGGGCTCGGCCGAGTAGTCGGGGTAGATCTCGACCGCCTTCGTGAAGCGTTCTCCCTCTCCGGGTTCTTCGTCCCAGCCGCGGAGCCAGGCACTGCGACGAATTTTCGCCTCGAGCTTGCCGTTCAGGATGGCAGTCGTCAGCGCCGCCTTTGCCGCGGAGTAGCCCGGCGGTTGCTCGTTCGTCTTCCAGCCATCGCAATTCGCTCCCACCTCGCTGCTCGGGTCAACGCCCACCATCAGCAGTGCTGCGTGAACGACGCTCAGGTCGGCGCTCAAGCGCCAATGTTCCATCCAATCCGGTTCCATGAATACCTCTCGTGATGCGGTTAAAAAGGATGCCGCGCCGGGGCCGGGAAGACCGATTCCTCGGTCCTCACCTAGACGCGACCTGTTAACAAAAGAGGGGATTCACGGGGGCCATGGCTTCTGGAACATGATCGCCCGTGCCCCCTCGCAGGCGATCCAAATACGCTGCCCATGACGTCATCAGCTGGCGGTGCCGGGCCATGGCCTCCGCGCGCCCGGAGGCCATGACGCGAAACTCGGGGGCAGTCGTGTCGTCATTGGCGTAGTCCCTGCGGCGCAGCGCCGCGCGGACGGTGTTCCTGTTCGCGCAGCGCCCGCCAGTCAGCAATGAAGGGGACACGAAGCGGCGACTCCAGGTCGGAACCCGCGACGCGGCCGGGATCGCGTGGGGCTGCCGCGCAATCCGCAGGAGATGCGGCCACCCGTGGACTTTCCCGAGAGGGGGGCGCTTCGTCGTCGCGGGGGGATACGTCCAGAGCGCCGCAGTCTCGGTGTCGAGGTCGATCCCCGCCATGGCGCGGACGTTGCCGGGCCGCTGGAACAGCAGCGCAGACAGCCTCGGTCCCGCGTGGACGGCGGGCCACCCTGCATCGGCGCGGATGACGCGCATCAATGCGCCCGCCCGTGCGGACTGAGGACGGCCGCCATGAGCTTCACCTTGACCGGCTGGCAGAGGAGCATCACGCGGCGTGGTTGATCGGGACGATGTCTGCCCCCATGCGCAGCTTGTCCAGGTAGTCCGCCCAGCGCTGCATCATTTCCCGGCGGGCCGGCAGGTGTGCCGTGCGGTTGTAGGCCCGTCCGTTCGGGTCCTTGACGGTGTGCGCGAGCTGGTGCTCGATCAGGTCCACGCGCTCGCCCAGCACCTCGTCCATGAGGGTGCGGGCCGTGGCTCGGAACCCGTGGGCGGTCATGACGTCCTTGGCGTAGCCCATGCCGCGCAGCGCGGCATTGATGGTGTTCTCGCTCATGCAGCGCTCGCCCGTGCGGATGCTGGGGAACACGTACCGGCCGTGCCCGCTGAACGGGTGCAGGGCGCGCAGGATCTCCACGGCCTGCCGCGACAGCGGCACGAGATGCTCGACCTTCATCTTCATCCGGGAGGCCGGGATGCGCCACTCGGCGGCGTCCAAGTCGATCTCGGCCCACTCCGCGGCCCTCAGCTCGCCGGGGCGCACGAACACCAGCGGCGTCAGCTGCAGGGCGGCCACGGCCGTCGGGTGCCCTCCGTAGGCATGGATCGAGCGCAGGAGCTGGCCGACCTGCCGCGGCTCGGTGATCGCGGCGTAGCTGGTCTTTTGCACCGAGGCCAGCGCGCCGCGGAGGTCGACCGTCACGTCACGCTCCACCAGGCCGACCGCCACCGCGTAGCGGAACACCTGAGCGCAGATCTGCACGATGCGGTGCGCGCTCTCGTGGATGTGGCGGTCCTCCATGCGGCGGGCGACCCTGTCGAGCACGTCCTTCGCGCGGATGGTCGACACGGGCAGCTTGCCGATGAACGGGAACACGTCCTTCTCGAGCCAGCGGGTGACCTTGGTCTGGGTGATGGCGGCGCGCTTGTTCGCCGTCTTGGCGAGCCAGTCGCGGCCGACCTTCTCGAAGGTGTGGATTGAGGCCTCGGCCTTGCTTCGCTTTTCGTCGCGTTTGGCGACGCCGGGGTCGATGCTGTCCGCCAGGAGGGCCCGGGCCTCGTCGCGCCGGGCGCGGGCCTTGAGCAGGGTGACATCGGGGTAGACCCCGAGAGCCAGGGTCTTCTGCTTCCCGGCGAAGCGGTAGTTCAGCCGCCAGTACTTCCCGGTGGCGGTGACATGCAGGTACAGGCCGCGGTCGTCCGCGTACTTTTCCCCGCTGGCCGCGCCGAGGGGCTTGAGCTGCTTGACGCGGATGTCGTTGAGTGCCATCGCCGCCTTTCTGTTGGTATCTGGCTTTTGGGCTTTTTCGACATACCAACAAAAATGCCCATATTTCTCTGCGATGACATGCTACGTCATGACTCGACGTGGGGCAAAGAAAAGCCCGCTACGCTGGGGAAACGTGCGGGTTTTGGGTCTTTGTGGGACGCTGTGATTCGATCCGATGGTGCCTTCGACAGGAATCGAACCTGTATCTGAGTCTTAGGAGGACCCCGTTCTATCCATTGAACTACGAAGACGGTGTGCGCCGCTGCTGCGGTGCGGCCCGCACTTTACCAGCTTGGGGTGTCCCCAACCCTCAGTCGTACTTCACCGTATAGATCAGGTCCACCCCGCTCGTCTGCCCCGCCTGGCCCCGCAGCGTGAGGCGCTTGGTCAGGTCGTAGAAGATGAAGAGGGTGCCGAAGGTGCCGCCCAGGCTGCGTTCGTAGGTGATGTAGAAATCTTTGGACAACCGCTTGCCCAGCGTCACGGCCGACTCGCGCAGGTCGCCGCCGTTGCCGGGGCCTTTGAAGCCGAGTTCGTCCAGGCCGAAACGGCTGGCCAGGCTGCCGCCGGTGGTGGTGCCGCCGATCTTGCCGAGCAGTGACAGGGCGGCCTGCTGCAAGAGGGCCGACTCGCCGCCGCTGGTGGCCGAGGCGCGGCCCAGGATGACCCATGACAGCGTCTCGGCGTCGGACAGCGCGGGCTCCGCATAGAGCTTCACGCGCGGCGACTGCGCGGAGCCGGTGATCTGCACGCCGGCGCGCTGCGCAATGTTCGGGCGGATGGCCAGGATGTCGAGCGCGGGGTTGTCGAAGGGGCCGTTGAAGCGCGCGATGCCGGTCTCGACGTCGAGCTGCTGGCCGTAGGCGCGGTACTGGCCCTTGACGGTCTTCACCTCGCCGGTGATGCGCGGCGGGGCATCGAGGCGGGTGCTGCGGATTTCCAGTTCGCCCTCGAGCCGGGTGGTGATGCCGCGGCCCTGCACGGCGAAGTCGTCGCCGAGGTCGAAGGTGACGACGATGTCGGGCGGCTTGGCGGTCTGGGGCTTGGCGGCCTTGGCCGCCTGGGCGTCGGCTTTGGCGGATTCGCGCTGCGCGGCCTCGGCGGCGGCCTTGTCCTTGGCGGCCGAGCGCACGACGACGTCGCTGCCCAGGCTGGGCGCGGTCTCGTCGGGCAGGATGATGACGGCGCGGTCGGTCTTGAGCTTGCCGCGCACGTTGAACTGGCCGTCGTCCAGCCGCGCCTGCAGGTTGCCCGACAGCGACACCTGGCGGTCGGTGCGCACGAGCACGCGCAGGGCGCGCAACTCGGCCTGCAGCGCCATGCGGATGCCGGTGCTGGTCGTGCTGTTGTTGCTGCCCCAGCTGAGGTCGCCGCGTGCGGTGAGCGAGCCGCCGTCGGTGCGCGCTTCGCTGGCGGCGGTGCTGCGGTTGCCGCTCTGGCCGCCGATGCGCGCGTTGCTGCCGGCGCCGCCCTTGAGCGTGAACTCGGTGATCTCCAGGCGGTCGCCGGTGAGCGAGGCGCGCAGGCGGCCGTCGCGCAGGTCGAGGCCTTCGACCGGGGCGCGCAGCGCGAGCTGGTCGGCGCCGAGCGTGCCGTTCCAGCGCGGCGCGGTGCGGCTGCCCGACAGGGTGGCGTTGGCGTCGAGCGTGCCGGCGATGCGCCAGCCGGGCGGCGCGAGCATGGACCACACGCCCAGGTTGGGCAGCGCGGCGCGCAGGGTGCCGTTGAGCGGCGCGTCGGGCGCCCACTGCCAGCCGCCGCTGCGCTGCTGCATGCGGGTGCCGAGTTCGGCGTCGAGGCGGCCGGCGCGTTCGCTGTCCCAGGCCAGGGTGGCGCGCACGGCGTCGCCCTGTGCGTCGAGCTGCAGTTCGGCGCGGCGCAGGCCGGCGGGGGTGGCGGTGACGTCGACACCGTTGACCTCGTTCTTGCCGCTGGCCGAGCTCATGGTGCGTTCGCTCGCGGTGCCGGTCCCGGTGCTGGTGATGCGGGTGACGAGCGCGGCCTCGCCGGCCTGCACGCGGATATCGCCGCTCTGGCGCGCGAGCCGGGCCTTGGCGCGCAGGGTGTCGCCGGCGTCGATGTCCCAGTCGCCGTTGAACAGCAGGTCGCCGCTGATGCCGAGTTCGCTCAGCGTGGCGTTGGCGCCGAACGCGCCGGCCCAGGCCATCGGCAGGCCCTGCATCTGGCCCTTGGACTGCAGGCGGAACACGCGGTTGGGTGCGGCGCCGCTCTGGTTGAAGCGCAGCGGCTGCCAGTCGATGCGCACGGTGCCGGGCAGCGGGCCGCGCAGGGTGGCGTCGGCGGCGGAGGCTTCGACGTCGAGGCGGTTGTCGGCGGCGCGCACAGTGGCCGTGACCTCGCGGCCCAGCTCCAGCACCCAGGGGCCCTGGCCGGGGCGCGCGGTGGCGGTGTCCTGTGCCTGCAGGCGCAGGCTGGCGAGCGTGGCGCGCCACTGGTTGGCGCTGGCAAGACCGCCGCTGGCGCGGGTGTCGAGCGCGAGCTTCTGCGTGCCGGTGGTGGCTTCGCCCTTGAGCGTCAGCGTGGCCTGGGCGATGCTGCCGGCGAGGTCGGCCTGCAGGGCGCGCAGTTGCACGCTGGTGGCCGTGCCGCCGGGCTGGGCCGCGGGCAGGTTCAGGTCGAGGCGCGGCACGGCGAGCGCGGCCTTGAGGCTGGGCTCGGCGTTGCCACGTGCGGCCGGCGCGCCGGGGTTCTCGATGCGGCGTTGCACTGTCTGCCAGCCGCCTTGCCAGCTGGCGTCGAGGCGGGCGCTGCCCTTGGCGCTGGCGTTCGCGAACACGGCCGCGAGGCCCGGCAGGCCTTGCACCCAGCGCTGCATGACTTCGGCATCGTCGATGCGTGCCTGGAGGTCGCCACCGCCGGTGGTGGGCGCGATGCGGCCGTCGAGCTGCGCGCTGCCGCCGGGCAGCGAGAGGGCGAGCTTGCCGCTGGCGGCCTGCTCGGCCACGCGCACCTGCAGCTTGCCGTCGATGCTGGCGCGCATCGCTTCGACGCGCAGCGTGCGCAGGTCGAGCACCTGGTCTTTCCACTGGCCCTGCGCCAGCGCGCGGTCCAGGCCGAAGCCGGGCAGCGCCTTGCTGCCGGCGCCGCCGTTGCCTTCGGCGCGGAGGGCCACGTCGAAGACGAGTGTGTCGGAGTCTTCGGCCTGCCGCGCGCTGATCTGTCCGCCGACGGGCGCACCCGACAGCTCGCTGTACAGCGCGCCGGGCCGCACGCCGCGCACGGTGGCGCGCACCTGCCAGGGCGAGGGCGCGGGGCTCCAGCTGCCTTCGGCGTCGATGCGGCCGCCGCCCGCGCGCACGGTGGCCTCGGGCACGGTCCAGGTCGTGCCGTCGAAGCCGACCTGCGCCTGGACCTGCTCGACCGGCAGCTTCTGTTGGTCCCAGGGGCCGGCGACGGCGTTGCGGATGTCGGCCGAGGCCTTCCACGCGGCGGGGCCGGTGGCGGCGTCGGGCGCGAGTTCGACGGTGCCGGTGAGCCGCGTCTGCGGCGCGCCGGGCCAGAGGCTGGCGGCGTCGACGTTGCGCAGGTCGGCCTTGGCGTCGACCACGGGCTGCGGCAGCCAGGGCGCGATCTGCGCGCGCAGCTGGGCGGCCATGGGCGCTTCGGCGTCGGGCTCGGTGGGCTGCAGGTCGGCGGCGACCTGCAGGCGCGCCTCGGGGCCGGCCAGCGTGCCTTTCACGGAGGCCTTGGCCTGCACTTCGATGTGGCGGTCTTCGGCGAGCGGGGCTTTCACGCGGCCGTCGAGCGTGGCGTCGAGCGCCATCGGCGCGGGGCCCTGCAGCCGCACGCGGGCGCTGTAGTGGCCGTCGGCGATGTCGACGCCCTCGATGTCCAGCGCGTGCTGCGCGGCCAGGTAGCTGTAGCGGCCCGCGAGGTCTTTGGCTTCCAGCGCGGGCGGTCCGGCCCAGCGCACCTCGTCGATGCGGAAGGGCACCTCGGCCACTTCGACGGGCAATGCGACCTGCGTGAGCGGCTCGGTCGGCGTGTCGCTGGGCGGGCCGCGGCGTTCGATCGACAGGCTCGCGGCGTGGATCTCGCCGAGCTGCACCTTGCGCTGGAACAGCGGGGCGAGCTGCCAGCCGAGCGTGGCGTCGTTCACCTCGACCGCGAGGCTCTCGCTTTGCCACTTGAGCCAGCCGATGCGACCACCGGTGCGCAGCGAGCCAGTCACGTCGCGGCTCTCGAGCGTCTGGCCCGCGGGCAGGCGCTGCGCGGCCTGCGCGAGCGCGAAGGCCAGTGAGGTGTTCGAGCCGAGCCACCACCAGGTGCCCGCGGCGAGCAGCAGCACGGCCAGCAGCAACCCGACCAGCGTCCAGCCCAGCGCGCGCAGCACGCGGCGGGTGCGCGAGCGGGGACGGGGCGTGGCTGTGGTGGGCGTGGACGGCATGAAGCGGGTCAGAAGGTGAAGCCGAGACGGAAGTGCAGGCGGAATTTCTTCGAGTCGACGCCGTAGGCCAGGTCGGCCTGCACCGGGCCGACCGGGCTGCGCCAGCGCGCGCCGACGCCCACGCCGACCTTGGGCTTGAGCTCGCCGGGCTTGTCGGCCACGGCGCCGGCATCCACGAACACCACGCTCTCCCATTCGGTGAGCTTGTCCTTGTAGACGAAGGGGCGCTGCCATTCGAGGCTGGCCACGCCGAGGTAGCGGCCCGCCACGGTCTTGCCGTCGGCGCGCACGGTGCCGATCTGCTTGTAGCTGTAGCCGCGCACGGTGGTGTCGCCACCGGTGAGGAACATCAGCGTGGACGGGATCTGCGCGCTGTCCTTGGCCGCGACGGCACCGGCCTCCAGGCGCATCTGCAGCCGGCTGCGGCGCGCGCGGGCGTTCTTGTCCTCGGCCGCGCCCAGCGGCAGCACGCCGAGCCAGCGCGCGTAGGTGCGCGTGAAGGGCACCTGCTGGCCGGTGAGCGTGTAGCCCGCGGCCACTTCGAGCGCCAGGCCGTAGCCGCGCGAGGGCGCCGAGTTGTCGTCGAAGTAGCGCCCGGTCCAGCCCCAGTTGGCGGTGACGGCCGAGGCCGAGGGCGGCGCGTCGGTGCCGCGGTTGTGCGCGTAGTCGTACTGCAGGAAGTAGCTGCGGTCGATGTGGTCGCTCGACTTGTTGCGCCCGCCGCGCAGCCGACCGCTGTCGACCACGTAGCTGCCCGACTGCTCGCTCTTGAGTTCGCCGCCGGCGAACCAGCGCCAGCCGCGGTCGTTGGGCACGGCGTTCCACTCGGTGCCCAGCGACTGGATGTCGTTGTCCAGCGAGAGCCGCGACACCGCGCGCCAGCCGAGCAGCGGCATGCGGTTGTGGGTGTGGTCGATCGACAGGCGCGGACCGTTGTCGGTGGTGAAGCCCACGCCCATCACGACCTTCTGCAGCGGTGCCTCGCGCAGCTGCGCGATCACGGGCGCGGCCAGCGGCGTGTGGCTGTCGGTGTCGAGCGTGAGGAACACCGAGTCGTAGTAGCCGCTGCTGGCCAGGCGCTGCTGGGCGTCGAGCAGCTTCTGCTGGTCGTAGTCGGTGCCGGTGGGCAGGCGCGCGATGCGGCGTGCGGCGTCGGCGTCGTAGCGCTCCACGCCGCGCAGCACCAGCGGGCCGAACTTGTAGGCGGGGCCCGACTGGTAGGTCACGCCGAGGCGGGCCTCGTGGCGGTCGGCGTCGATCTCGGCGCGGCTGATCTCCACGCTGCCGGTGGGAAAGCGCTTGGCCGTGAGGCTGCGCAGCGCGGTGGTCTTGGCGTCGTCCCACGCGCCTTGCGTGAAGGGTTCGCCGGCGCGCAGCGCCCAGCCGGTGCGGATGGCGTCGCGCTGCGCTTCGGCGGTGGGGTCGTCGGCGATCTGGCCGGCGTAGCGGATCTGCACCGTCGACACTTTCGTTCGCTCGCCGGGTGCCACGGTGATGACGACCTCGCGCGGGGCTTCGGTGCTGTCGGGTGTTTCGTTGAGTTCGAGCGTGAGTGTGGGCGTGAAGTAGCCCAGCGTGCCCAGCAGCTCGCGCGCATTGGCCTCGGCCGCGACCATGAGGCGCGAGACCTCGGTCACGCCCAGGTCGTCGAGCTCGCGGTAGCGCTGGATTTCGAGGTGGCGCGCGAGGTAGTCGCGCTCGGTCTCGGGGCCGCGCACGTCGACCGTGAAGGCGCGGCGCCGGCCGTCGGCCTTGGCCTTGCCGTCGTCCTTGGCGGTGTCGCCGTTGGTGTCGCCGCTGCGCACCACGCCCGCGGTGGACGCACCCGTGTCTGCCGCCTCTTTTTTAGGCAGCAGGCTGCAGCCTTGCAAAAGCAGGACGCCGGAAAAAAGCAAAGCCGGCCACAACGCCGGCGAAAGAACGGATGCCACCCTGACCATGGCGGCATTCTGACAGCACCCGTGCGGGCGGTGCCCCCCACTTGTGCGGGGCCGCGGGTTACTTGGACAGCATGCGCATCGCCTCTTCGAGGCCGCGCAACGTGAGCGGGTACATGCGGTTGGACATGAGCTGCTGCATCACCGCGATGCTCTGGCGGTACTGCCACACGCCCTGGGGCTCGGGGTTGATCCAGGCGAACTTGGGGAAGGTGTGCGTGAGGCGCTGGATCCATTCGGCGCCAGCCTCTTCGTTGTTGTATTCGACGCTGCCGCCAGGTTGCAAGATTTCGTAAGGACTCATCGTGGCGTCGCCCACGAAGATCAGCTTGTAGTCCTTGTTGTACTTGCGCAGGATGTCCCAGGTCGCGAACTTCTCGGAGAAGCGGCGCTTGTTGTTCTTCCACATGAAGTCGTAGACGCAGTTGTGGAAGTAGTAGAACTCCAGGTGCTTGAACTCGGTCTTCACGGCCGAGAACAGTTCTTCGACGCGCTGGATGTGCTCGTCCATCGTGCCGCCCACGTCCATCAGCAGCAGCACCTTGACGTTGTTGTGTCGCTCGGGCCGCATCTTGATGTCGAGGTAGCCGGCGTTGGCTGCGGTCGAGTGGATGGTGTTGTCCAGGTCCAGCTCTTCCTCGTGGCCTTCGCGCGCGAACTTGCGCAGGCGCCGCAGCGCGACCTTGATGTTGCGCGTGCCCAGTTCCTGCGTGTCGTCATAGTCCTTGTAGGCGCGCTGGTCCCACACCTTCACGGCACTGCGGTTCTTGCCCGCGCCGCCGATGCGGATGCCCTGTGGGTTGTAGCCGCCGTTGCCGAAAGGCGAGGTGCCGCCGGTGCCGATCCACTTGCTGCCGCCTTCGTGGCGCTCCTTCTGCTCTTCGAAACGCTTCTTGAGCGTTTCCATGAGCTCGTCCCAGCCCATCTTCTCGATCTTGGCTTTTTCTTCGGCCGTGAATTCGCGCTCGAGCGTTTTCTTGAGCCAGTCGAGCGGCACTTCCTTGGTGAAGTCGGTGAGCATCTCGACGCCCTTGAAGTAGGCGGCGAAGGCGCGGTCGAACTTGTCGTAGTGCTTCTCGTCCTTCACGAGCGCGGTGCGCGAGAGGTAGTAGAAGTCGTCGATGCCGTAGGCGCCGTCGGAGTTCGGGCCCACCACGTCGGACTTGAGCGCCTCGAGCAGCGTGAGGTATTCCTTGACCGACACCGGCAGCTTGGCCGAACGCAGGGTGTAGAAGAAGTCGATGAGCATGGAGCGCTCCTTGTGTTTCGTTCAGCCGCGCGGCTTGTCGAGCAGGTACAGCAGCTGGGCCTTCACCTCGGGCCATTCGCCCGCGCGCAGGCTGTACATGACGGTGTCGCGGATGGTGCCGTCGCGGCGCATCACGTGGCCGCGGATCACGCCGTCTTTCTTCGCGCCCAGGCGCTCGATGGCGCGCTGCGAGGCGAAGTTGAAGTTGTCGGTGCGCCAGCCCACCACGTTGCAGCCCAGCGTGTCGAACGCGTGCGTGAGCATCAAGAGCTTGCAGGTGGTGTTGACGTGGGTGCGCTGGCAGCGCTCGGCGTACCAGGTGTAGCCGATCTCGACGCGCTTCACGCCCGGAAGGATGTCGTGAAAGCTCGTGCTGCCCAGCACGGTGCCGGTGGCTTCGTCGGTGACGGCGAAGGCGAAGCGGTCGGCCGTCTTGAGGGCGGTCTCGATGTAGGCACGCGTGTCCTGCGGCTCGGGCACGGAGGTGACGCGCAGCTTCCACAGCGCGCCGTCGGCGGCCGCGGCGCGCAGGCCGTCTTCGTGGGTGAGTGCCAGCGGCACCAGCGCGAGGCTGCGGGCCTTCAGCGTGACGGGTTCGACGAACGCCATGTGCAAACTCTCCGTGTCTCCGTGCAGGTCTCGGGGGATCTGGGGCTCAGCCGCGCGGGTCGCCGTACTTGTGCACGTACCACGCGCGCGCGGCCTGCGCACCGGCGCCGCCGCCCAGGCCGATCAGCGCAATGCCGACGATCTCGCGCGTGCCGTACTTGCTGTCGGTGCCGAAGGCGTCGAGCCCGAGCAAGAGCCCGATCCCGCGCCCGATCAGCGCGCCCACCACGAACAGCACCGCCTGGGCGATGCCCAGCTTCATCAGCTGTCTGGTGGAATGCGGTTGCCGGCTCATGGCCTAGCGGTTGTTGCGTTGCATGAAGACGAGCTTCTCGAACAGGGTCACGTCCTGCTCGTTCTTGAGCAGCGCGCCCACCAGCGGCGGCACGGCGACCTTGTCGTCCTTGCTCTGCAGGGCTTCGAGCGGAATGTCCTCGGCCACCAGCAGCTTGAGCCAGTCGAGCAGCTCGGAGGTCGAGGGCTTCTTCTTCAGGCCGGGCAGGTTGCGCACGTCGTAGAAGGTCTTCATCGCGGACGTGAGCAGCTCCTGCTTCAGGCCCGGGAAGTGCACGGCGACGATGTGCTTCATCGTCTCGGCATCGGGGAACTTGATGTAGTGGAAGAAGCAGCGGCGCAGGAAGGCGTCGGGCAGTTCCTTCTCGTTGTTCGAGGTGATGAACACCAGCGGACGGTGCTTGGCGCGGATGAGTTCGCGCGTCTCGTAGCAGTAGAACTCCATGCGGTCGATTTCGCGCAGCAGGTCGTTCGGGAATTCGATGTCGGCCTTGTCGATCTCGTCGATCAGCAGCGCAACCGGCTTGTCGGCCGTGAAGGCCTGCCACAGCACGCCCTTGATGATGTAGTTCTGGATGTCCTTCACACGCTGGCCGCCGTCCACGTCGGCCAGCTGCGAGTCGCGCAGGCGGCTCACGGCGTCGTATTCATACAGGCCCTGTTGCGCCTTGGTGGTCGACTTGATGTGCCACTGCAGCAGCGGCATGTCGAGCGCTTGCGCCACTTCCTCGGCCAGCATGGTCTTGCCGGTGCCGGGCTCGCCCTTGACGAGCAGGGGGCGCTGGAGTGTGATGGCCGCATTGACCGCCAGCATCAGGTCCTGAGTGGCGACGTAGTTGTCTGAGCCCTTGAATTTCATGAGTGGAGCGGAGGCAGGGTGGAGAAAAGAACACACTCGATCTGCATTGCGCAGTCTCTTGTGCAGCCCGCGCGAGGTTCCCGTGGGACCCTTGCATATAATCGAATGTTGATTCGAAAAACTGTATCTCCACGAGATTGTGCGCGCAAAATGAACAAGTTGTTGACCACGATGTTTGCCCTTGCTGTCGCTTGCGTGACGGTCTCGGCCCAAGCCCAACAAGTCACTGGCAAGGCCCAGGACGGAGCCAAGAAGGTCCAGATGTGCGTGGGTTGCCACGGCATCATCGGCTACCAGGCGAGCTTCCCCGAGATCCACAAGGTCCCGATGATCGCGGGCCAGAGCGCCACCTACATCTCGGCCGCGCTCACCGCGTACAAGGGCGGTGACCGCAAGCACCCGACGATGCGCGCCATCGCCGACAGCCTCACCGAACAGGACATCGCCGACCTCTCGGCCTACTACAGCCAGCTGGGCGTGAAGGAAGGCGACGCACCTCCGGCCACACCGGCCAAGGCCGCGTCCGAGAACGTCCAGGCGCTCATCGCGCGCGACAAGGACAACAGCTGCACCAAGTGCCACGGCGCCAACTTCAACACGCCGAACGACGGCACCGTGCCCAAGCTGGCCGGCCAGCACGCCGACTACCTGTTCGTGGCGCTGAAGTCGTACCGCGTGAAGAACAACCCCCACCTGGGCCGTTCGAATGCCGTGATGGCCGCGCAGGTCGAACCCAAGAAGTTCACCAACGCCGAGCTGAAGACGCTGGCCACCTACATCAGCTCGCTGCCTGGCGAACTGAAGGTCGTGCCTGAATCGCGCCTGCATCACGCGCCCCAGTAAGCCAGGCCAGTCCGAAAGACTGGTGCTCCAAAGAAAAAGCCCGCATCAGCGGGCTTTTTTTCGTCCGGATTTTCCCGGGGGTCAGACGTCGAAGAAGGCCGTCTCGTCCGTACCCTGCATGCGGATGTCGAAGCGGTACGTCACCGCGCCGCCTTGCTCCACGCGCTCGGCGATCAGCGTGTGGCGGCGATCGGCCGGCACGCTCTGCAGCACGGCGTCCTTCGCGTTGGCCTCGGCCTCGTCGCTGAAGTACACGCGCGTGAAGGCATGCAGCAGCAGGCCGCGCATGAGCACGATCACGTTGATGTGCGGGGCTTCGCCGGGCGTTTCGGCGCCGGGCTTGACGGTGTGGAACACGAAGCGGTTCTGCGCGTCGGTGCCCGTGCCGACGCGGCCGAAGGCGCGAAAGCCCAGGGCGCGCGCCTCGTCGGGCGTCTGCGGGTAGCGGCCTTCGCCGTCGGGCTGGCTGATCTCGACCAGCGCGTCGTTGATCGGGTTGCCGTCGCCGTCGATCACACGGCCTTCGAGGCGGATGCGCTGGCCGCTGGCGGTGTCCAGCGCCAGCACGGCGTCGAAGGGCTGGTTGAAGTTGTAGCCGTACTGCGTGGCGGTGAGGCCGTAGGCGAAGTAGGGGCCCACGGTCTGCGAGGGCGTCTGGCCGAAGTCGGCTTCCTGTGCGGTCATCAATGGCATGGGGAATCCCTTTCAGCGGTTCTCGAACGGCGTTTCATCGGCGCCGCGCAGCACCATGTCGAACTGGTAGCCCAGGGCGTAGCCTTCCTCGGTGATGTCGAGGCTGAAGTCGGCAATGAGGCGGTTGCGGTAGCGCTCGGGCGTGCCGGTGACCATCGGGTCGTACTGCAGCAGCGGGTCGCCGGGGAAGTACATCTGCGTCACGAGGCGGCTGGCGAAGCTCTGGCCGAACAGCGACAGGTGGATGTGCTGCGGGCGCCAGGCGTTCGGGTGATTGCCCCAGGGGTACGCGCCGGGCTTGATGGTGAGGAAGCGGTAGCGGCCTTCGCTGTCGGTCAGGCAGCGGCCCGCGCCCAGGAAGTTGGGGTCCAGCGGGGCGTCGTGCTGGTCGACCTTGTGCACGTAGCGGCCCGAGGCGTTGGCCTGCCACAGCTCGACCAGCGTGTTGGCCACCGGGCGGCGGCGCTCGTCGAGCACCTGGCCGGTGAGGATCATGCGTTCGCCCAGCGGCTCGCCGTTGACGCGCGCGTTGCGCGTGAGGTCGTGGTCGAACTCGCCGATGCTGTCGTGGCCGTACACCGGCTGCTGCAGCTCGCCGAGCGAGGCCTTCAGCGGAATGAGCGGCTTCTGCGGGCCGCGCTTGCCGGTCGACTTGTAGCCGGGGTAGATGTAGCTGGGATGGGCGTCCCAGTCGCGCGGGGTGAGGGTGGGCTGAACGCCGCTGGTCTTGGTCATGTACGTTGTCTCCTGTCGTGGGACGAATCCGAAGCCCGCACTGTAGAAGTCGCAATCAATGATGTAAATTGAAGATTGTTCCAGTTTCAATAACCAGAAGGCATTGAAAAAGTCTCCCGCCGAGCTTCGCCAGGATTTCGTGCGCAACGTGCAGCTGCGGCACCTGCGCGCCTTTGTCGCGGTCGCGCAGGAGCGCCACCTGGCGCGCGCGGCCGAGCGGCTGGCGCTGAGCCAGCCGGCGGTGTCCAAGACGCTGTCGGAGCTCGAGGCCGTGGTCGGCACCCGCCTGGTGGAACGCAGCCAGGCCGGCCGCCGTGGCGTGCAGGGCCTCACGCCGGCCGGCGAACAGCTGCTGGCCCACGCCCTGCGCGTGCTCGAAGCGATGGATGCCAGCGCCCAGGCTGTGGCGCCGGCCGCGGGCGGGCGCATCGAACGCCTGCGCATCGGCGCCTTGCCCAGCGTGGCGCCCGCGCTGCTGCCGGTGGCGCTGGCGCGGCTGCGCGAAGGCTGGCCGGCGGTGCAGATCCTGGTGAAGAGCGCGGCCAACGCCGTGCTGCTCGACGAGCTGCGCGCCGGCGAGCTCGACCTCGTGGTGGGCCGCATGAGCGATCCGCGCCTCATGGGCGGCCTGAGCTTCGAGCTGCTGCACACCGAGCCGCTGGTGTTCGCCGTGCGCGCCGGCCATCCGCTTGCGCTCAAGCCGGCGCCGGTGCAGGCGGTGCTCGACTATCCGCTGGTCGTGTACGGCGAGGGCACGGCCCCGCGCCACAACACCGAGAGCTTCCTGTCGGCGCGAGGCCTCACGCTGCCGCCCAATGCCCTGCAGACGCTCGACGTGGCGGTGGCGCGCGCGCTGGTGGCGGTGTCGGATGCGGTGTGGATCACGCCGCTGGGCGCCGCGCGCAGCGAGCTGGCCGACGGCCGCCTGGTGCGCCTGCCGATCGATACCACTGGCACCGAGGAGCCGGTCGGCCTCCTGCAGCGCAGCGAGGCCGAGCCGTCGCCGCTGCGCGCCGCGATGGCGGGGCTGCTGCGCGAAGCGGCGAAGGCGCAGGGCGCGTTGCCGGCGCGAAAGGGGACGCCGCGCGCCGCCGGCTGATCGCTCAGTCCTTGGTTGCCCGGCGCTGCACGCAGGCCACATAGCCATCGCCATCCGGTGGGCGCCCCGCGCGCTGGCTCTCCCACATCATCTGGCCCAGGCAATCCATCGCCTCGTGGTGCGCATGCAGCAGCGAGCCGCGGCGCGCGGCCAGCAACTCGACGGCCTGGCGGATGCCGCGCGGCTGGTCGATGGAGCATTGCTCGCTGATCGACAGGTGCATCGACAGATGCAGGAACGGGTTCTCGCGGCCGTTCGATCCGTCGTAGACCCGCGCCACGGCCGCGTCGGCGTCGAGCAGGTCCTCGTGGTACTCGGGGTGCTCGTCGATCCAGCCGGCCGCGATGGTCTCCAGCGGCTCCATCGGCAGGCCCTGCCGGTGCTTGGCGTACACGTCGCAGAAGAAGCGGCGCACGTCTTCCTGGGAGGGATTGAACATATATAGAAGAGAGAAGAAGGAAAGAGAAAAAGCGGGTGGCGCGGCGTGGGCGCCAGGGCTGTGGAAAGTGCGCGTGACACGCCCGGCGTTCCGGGTACGAGGCGTTACATCGTTACGTAACGAATCGCGAATTGACCTCCTTACGGGCTGTTTCGGAGGTCGGTGCGCTGCGCGGTTTTTAGAAAAATATCCATACAAATCAATCACTTGAAGCGCCGATGGCGCGGCGTTGGCACGGCGGCGGAAAAGCGGCACGCAAGTTGCCCCTGTAGATGCATCTTTTGTCACAGAGGCTGCCATGACCGCTCCACAAGCATCGACCGTTTCGACCGAAGGGCTCGCCGCCACTGGCGCGCCCGTGGTTCTCGCCCAAGCCACCGTCACGCCGCTCGGCACGCCGGGCATCAGCGCCGGCGCCTCCGCCGCGCCTGCGGCCGTGGCGTCGCCCAGCGTGGGCACATTGTCCAATGCTACGCCCGGCGTTGCAGTGATGCGCGAGGGTGTCCGCATTCCGGTGGACGGCAATCAGACCCTGATGGCCGGCGACCGCGTGATCGTGCCGGACGGCGGCCAGGCCAACGTGCTGTTCCCCGGATCGGCCTCCAACAAGGCGCCGCTGGCCGGCGTCTTCACCGGCGGCACCGATGCGACCATCGGCTCGACCAAGCTGCCCGGCGGCCTCGAACAAGTGAATGTGGACGTCGCCTCGGGCGACCTGCAGGTGACCCCGCCGGACAGCGACGCCGATGCGGCCGCCCTGGCAGTGACCAAGAAGACCGCGGCCGGCAGCGGCATCGGCCTGGGTGAATTCGCGCTGGGCGCCCTGGGCGCCGCGGCGCTGGGTGCTGCACTGAGCGGCGGTGGCGGCGACGGTGGCACCACCGGCTTCCCGCTGTTCGTGGGCGGCCCGGGCGGTGAGTCCGATGCGGACGCTGATTCGGACTCGGACTCGGATTCCGACTCGGACTCTGACAGCGACTCGGATTCGGACAGCGACTCTGACTCGGATTCGGATTCGGATTCGGATTCGGATTCGGATAGCGACTCGGATTCCGATTCGGACTCGGACAGCGATTCGGATTCGGACTCTGACTCTGACTCCGACTCGGACAGCGACTCCGACAGCGATAGCGACTCGGATTCGGACAGCGACTCTGATTCGGACTCTGACTCTGACTCGGATTCGGACAGCGACTCCGACTCGGATAGCGACTCTGATTCCGACTCGGACAGTGACTCGGATTCAGACTCTGACTCGGACAGCGACTCTGATTCGGACTCGGATAGCGACTCCGACTCTGACTCCGACTCGGACAGCGATTCCGACTCCGACGCAGACGCCGACCACCTCCTCGACCCAGCCGACGGTATCGTGGGTGGCGTGGTCGACGGCCTGGATGACGCGCTCGGCCTTGGTGGCTCGCTGACCCCGGTGGCCGGGGTGGTGGATGACCTGACCGACGTCGTCGACGACGTGCTCGCTCCGCTGCTCGGCGAAGAGTTCCAGGCCAACAACCCGAACCAGCTCGACCCGATCGACGACACCGTCGGCAGCATCACCGACCCGCTCGGCGAAGCGCTCAGCCCGGTGCTCGATCCGCTGCTCGGTGCCGGCGCCGCCGGTGCGATCCTGGACGGCCTGCTCGGCCAGGTCGACTACGTGACCGACGCGCTCAACAACGGGCTCGAGAACCTCGTCGGCGACAACGGCATCGTCAGCGGCCTCACCGACGCCCTCGGCCTGGGCGGCGTCACCGACCAGCTGCTGGGCGACGACGGCGCGCTCGGCGGCCTGCTCGAGAACGTGCTCGGCGAAGGCAGCCTCGTGGCTGGCGTGCTGGCCGAAGACGGCCTGGTCGGTGGCCTGCTGGCACCGGACGGCCTGGTCGGCGGCCTGCTGGGTGAAGACACCGCCGTCGGCGGCCTGCTCGACACCGTGCTCGGCGAAGACGGCCTGGTCGGCGGCCTGCTCGGCGACGGCGCCGTCGGCAACCTGACCGGCGGCCTGCTCGGCGCGGACGGCCTGCTGGGCGGTCTGCTCGGCGACGACGGCGCGATCGGCGGCCTGCTGGGCGACAACGGCCTCGTGGGCGGCCTGCTCGGCGGCGACGGCGCACTGGCCGGCCTGGCTGGCTCGGAAGGCCTCACCGGCGAACTGCTCGGCCAGGGCGGCCTCATCGACAACCTGCTTGGCCAGGACGGCGCGATCTCCGGCCTGCTCGCCGACAGCCCGCTGGGCGGCCTGCTCGGTGGCGACGACGGCCTGCTGGGCGGCCTGCTCGGCGGTGTCATCGGCGAAGGCGGCCCCATCGGCGGCCTGCTCGGCAACGACGGCCTGGTCGGCGGCCTGCTGAGCGACGACGGCTTGCTGGGCGGTGTGCTCGGCAGCGACGGCCCGTTGGGCGGCCTGCTGGGTGACGACGGCCTGGTCGGTGGCCTGCTCGGCGATGCCGGCCCCATCGGCGGCCTGCTCGGCGGCGACGGCGTGCTGGGCGGCGTGCTCGGCGACAACGGCCTGGTCGGCGGTCTGCTCGGCGGCACCGGCCCCATCGGTGGCCTGCTCGGTGACGACGGCCTGCTCGGCGGCCTGCTGGGCGACAACGGCCCGCTGGGTGGCCTGCTCGGTGGCGACGGTGTCGGCGGCCTGCTCGGACCGGACGGCGTGGTCGGTGGCCTGCTGGGCGAAGACGGCCCCGTGGGCGGCCTGCTCGGTGAAGAAGGCCTCGTCGGCGGTCTGCTGGGCGGCGTGCTCGGCGGCATCGGCGGTGGCGGCACCCCCGGCACCGGCGCGGCCCTGCTCGACCCGGCCGACAGCGTGGTGGCCGGCCTGGTGAACGGCCTGAACAACGGCGTGCTCGGCGACCTCGGCCTGGGCGACGTGCTGGCCCCGGTCTCGCAACTGACCGACAGCCTGACCGACACCGTCGACGGCCTGCTGGCCCCGGTGCTCGGCTCCAGCTTCACGCCGAACGACCCGAACGTGCTCGACCCGGCCGACAGCCTCGTCGACGACGTGACGGACGGCGTGGGCGGCCTGGTCAGCCCGGTGGTCGACCAGCTGCTCGGCGCCGGCGCGACGAACGGCCTGCTGAACGCGGTGGACACGCAGGTCGACTTCGTGACCGACGGCGTGGCCAACCTGATCGGCGGCGATGGCCTGCTGGGTGGCGTGCTGGGTGGCGACGGCGGCCTGCTGGGCGGTGTCCTCGGCGGCGACGGTGGCCTGCTCGGCGGCGTGCTGGGTGATGACGGTCTGCTGGGCGGCGTGCTCGGCGAAGGCGGCCTCCTGGGTGGTGTCCTCGGCGGCGAAGGTGGTCTGCTCGGCGGTGTGCTGGGTGACGAC
>NZ_JBYSZY010000087.1:0-18881 GCF_058787635.1 Variovorax sp. FW305-3-2-15-B-LB1
GGGAAGGGGTGCGCCGACGCCCGCGCATGGCGGGCGGCCGGGCGGTGCCGTCAGACGCCGGCGGCGTGCGCCTGCTGGTCGGCGTGGTAGCTGGAGCGCACCATCGCGCCCACGGCGGCGTGGCTGAAGCCCATCTTGTAGGCCTCTTCCTCGAACATCTTGAAGGTGTCGGGGTGCACGTAGCGGCGCACCGGCAGGTGCGAGCCCGACGGCGACAGGTACTGGCCGATGGTCAGCATGTCGATGTCGTGGGCGCGCATGTCGCGCATCACCTGCAGGATCTCTTCGTCGGTTTCGCCGAGGCCCACCATGATGCCGCTCTTGGTCGGCACGTTGGGGTGCAGCGCCTTGAACTTCTTCAGCAGGTTCAGGCTGAACTGGTAGTCGCTGCCCGGGCGCGCTTCCTTGTACAGGCGCGGCGCGGTTTCCAGGTTGTGGTTCATCACGTCGGGCGGCGCGGCCTTGAGGATTTCCAGCGCGCGGTCGTCGCGGCCGCGGAAGTCGGGCACGAGGATTTCGATCTGCGTCATCGGCGAGAGCTCGCGGATGTTGCTGATGCAGTCGACGAAGTGCTGGCTCCCGCCGTCGCGCAGGTCGTCGCGGTCGACGCTGGTGATCACCACGTACTTCAGGCGCAGCTTGGCGATGGTCTTGGCCAGGTTGAGCGGCTCGTCCTTGTCCAGCGGGTCGGGGCGGCCATGGCCCACGTCGCAGAACGGGCAGCGGCGCGTGCACTTGTCGCCCATGATCATGAAGGTGGCCGTGCCGTTGCCGAAGCATTCGCCGATGTTCGGGCACGAGGCTTCTTCGCAGACCGTGTGCAGGTTGCTCTCGCGCAGGATCTGCTTGATCTCGTAGAAGCGCGTGGTGGGGCTGCCGGCCTTCACGCGGATCCACTCGGGCTTCTTGAGCACTTCGCCGGTCTGCACCACCTTGACGGGGATGCGCGAGAGCTTGGCCGCGGCCTTCTGCTTGGCCAGCGGGTTGTAGGTTTCGGCGCTCTGGGCGTCGCGGACGACTTCGGTGGTGCTCATTGGTGTGTCAAGGAGCCAGGAAAGCCCCGAGCTTTTGGCTCAGCACTTTGGCGGCTTCTTCCCATGTGGTTTGGACGCCGATTGTAGAAAGGTCGACCGTTTGCAGCCCCGCGTAGCCGCAAGGGTTGATGCGCGAGAAGGGTTCGAGGTCCATCGCGACATTGAGCGACACACCGTGGTAAGTGGCGTGGCGGCTCACCTTGATGCCCAGCGCGGCGATCTTGCCCAGGCCCCGGAACGGGTCGGCGCCGGGCATCGGGCCGGTGAGGGCGGCGTGCGAGAACGGGTCGTCCAGGCGCACGTAGATGCCCGGCGCGCCCGCCACGCGGTGGCCCGTCACGCCGAAGTGGGCGAGCGTGCGCAGCACCGATTCCTCGATGCGGTAGACGTATTCCTTGACGTAGTAGCCCGCGCGCCGCAGGTCGATGAGCGGGTAGGCCACCACCTGGCCCGGGCCGTGGAAGGTGACCTGCCCGCCCCGGTCGGTCTGCACGACCGGGATCGGGCCGGGGGCCAGGATGTGGTCGGTCTTGCCCGCCAGCCCCTGCGTGAACACGGGGTCGTGCTCGCAGATCCATAGCGCGTCGGGCGTCTCGGGCGTGCGCTCCTGCGTGAAGCGCTGCATCGCCGCGTACGTGGCGAGGTAGTCGGCCCGGCCGAGCCACTGCGCTTCGAGGGGCGTCAAAGAACGACTTTCACCATCGGGTGCGCGGACAGGGCGCGGTAGAGGTCGTCGAGCTGCTCGCGGCTGGTGGCGGTGACGGTGATGGTCACGCCCAGGTAATTGCCGGCCTTGCTGTCGCGCAGCTCGACCGTGGTGGCGTCGAAGGCCGGGTCGAAGCGCTCGGCGATCTGCGTGATCGCGTGCACGAAGCCGTCGACCTTCGCGCCCATCACCTTGATGGGAAACTGCGAGGGGTACTCGATCAGCGATTCCTTGCGCGGATCGGGGATCGATGCGGTGTCGGTAGGGGTCGTTGTGTCGGTCATGCGGTGGCTCCTGGCGCGTCGGCGTTGCGTTGCTTGGCCTGTTGGTAGGCGGCATACAAGCTCTGGTAGATGGGGCCGGGATGGCCATTGCCAATGGCCTGGCCATCGAGTGTGACAACGGGCAACACTTCCTTGGTGGCCGAGGACAGCAGCAGCTCGTCGGCGCCGAACACCTCGTCGCGCGACACGCGCCGCAGCGCGAAGGGAATGCCGCTGTCCTGGCACAGGCGCTCGAGCAGGCCGTAGCGGATGCCGGTCAGCACGAGGTTGTCTTTCGGTGGGCCGATGAGCGTGCCGCCCTTCACGATCCACACGTTGCTCGACGAGGCTTCGCTGAGCCAGTCGCCGCGGAACATCACGGTCTCGGTGGCGCCGGCCTCGACGCTGATCTGCCGTGCGAGCACCGCGCCCAGCAGGCTGGTGCTCTTGATGTGGGCCTTCTGCCAGCGGAAGTCGTCGGCCGTGACGCAGGCCACGCCCTTGGCGCGCACCGCATCGGCCACCGGCGGCAGGGGGTTCACCATCGCGAACACGGTGGGGCGCAGGCCGCGCACCATGGCGTGGTCGCGCGGCGCCACGCCACGCGAGACCTGGAAGTAGATCGCCTGCGGTGCCTTGCCCTGCGGCGCGGCCAGCTGCGTGGCGATGGCGCGCCATTCGTCGCGTGTGTAGGGGTTGTCGATCTGCAGCTCGGCCAGCGAACGCTCGAGGCGCGCGATGTGTTCATCGAAGCAGAAGGGCACGCCGAAGTAGACGGGGATCACTTCGTAGATGCCGTCGCCGAAGATGAAGCCGCGGTCGAGGACGCTGATCTTCGCGTCGCGCAGGGGGGTGAATTCGCCGTTGAGAAAGCACGGCGTGTCGGGCAGTGCCGAGGTGATGTCTTGCATCCGCAAATTATGGGCGGACGCCACACTCGGTGCAGAACTGTCGACGAAGTGTCACGTTATGGCGGGACCCCGCTAGGTTTTACTTATAATCAATGGCTTTGTAAAATTCTCCGGGGACAAACACGGGGTGCATTCGAATGACAACCAACGCCCCTGTCCCTGAGGTTGACGCCGAAGAATCCGATTTCAAGCCACTCACGGCCGAAGAGGCCCAGAAGTTGCGCGAGCAAAACCCCGAGCTGTCACCCTGGTGGGTGATCGCAGCCCAAGTGGCTGTAGGCGTGGTGGTAGCTTGCCTGGCGTGGATCTGGACGGCGCGATCCGAGGCTGCAATCTCGGCGTTTTACGGAGCCATGACAGTAGCGATCCCCGCGGCCTTGTTTGTCCGCGGTGTCCGGCGCAAACCGGGCATGCCGTCGCAAGCTGTCATGTTGAGGTTTTTTGTGTGGGAGATGATCAAGATCGCGCTGACCGTTGCCTTGCTGGCTGCGGCGCCGTGGCTGATCGGGGGGCTCGTCTGGCTGGCCATGGTGGCCGGCGTGGTGGTCGCCATGAAGATGTACTGGGTGGCACTGCTGGTGCGGCCCAAATTTTTGAACCGGATTTGACTGTTTTGGAAGAGAGACGCTGAAAGATGGCCGCCGAAGGACACGCCCCGACCGCGAGTGAATACATCGTTCACCACCTCCAGCACTGGCAAGTCGACTGGAGCCTCAAGCCCGTCGTTCAATCCGCCATTGTTGACTTCAACGTCATCAACCTCGACTCGGTGCTCTATGCGCTGATCATCGGCGCATTGGGCTGCTTCGTGCTGTGGCTGGCTGCCCGCAAGGCAACGCCCGGCGTGCCCGGCCGTTTCCAGGCGGCGGTCGAGATCCTGGTCGAGATGGTCGACAACCAGGCCAAGGCCAACGTGCACAACGCCGCGAGCCGCAAGTTCATCGCCCCGCTGGCGCTCACCGTGTTCGTCTGGATCTTCCTGCTGAACGCGATGGACATGCTGCCGGTCGACCTGCTGCCGGCCATCTGGACCCAGGTCTACTCGGCACTGGGCCACGACCCGCACCACGCCTACATGCGTGCCGTGCCGACCGCCGACCTCTCGACCACGCTCGGTCTTTCCACTTCCGTGCTGCTCCTGTGCCTCTTCTACAGCGTCAAGGTCAAGGGCCTGGGCGGCTGGGGCCATGAGCTGATCACCGCGCCCTTCGGTGCCCACCCTCTGCTGTGGCCCGTCAACCTGCTGATGCAGGTCATCGAGTACCTGGCCAAGACGGTCTCGCACGGCATGCGGTTGTTCGGCAACATGTATGCGGGCGAGCTCGTCTTCATGCTCATCGCCCTCATGGGCGGTGCCATGGCGGCCTCGTTCTCCGGTGTGTTGCTGCCCATCGGGCACATCATTGCCGGCACTGTCTGGGCGATCTTCCACATCCTGGTGATCACGCTGCAGGCTTTCATCTTCATGATGCTGACCCTGATCTATCTGGGCCAGGCGCATGAGGCGCATTGAGTTTCCCTTTTTCTTTTCGTTTGCTTTAAATCTGTTCTAAGGAGTCATCATGGAAAACATTCTCGGTCTCGTCGCTCTCGCTTGTGGTCTGATCGTCGGTCTCGGCGCCATCGGTGCTTCCATCGGCATCGCGCTGATGGGTGGCAAGTTCCTGGAATCGTCGGCCCGTCAACCTGAGCTCATGAACGACCTGCAGACCAAGATGTTCATCTTGGCTGGTCTGATCGACGCGGCCTTCCTGATCGGCGTGGCCATCGCCCTGCTGTTCGCCTTCGCCAACCCGTTCGCCGCGACCCTGCTGGCCAACCTGCCCAAGTAAGCCGGTTCAACGCCACTCCAGAAAGGTGTTGCCGTGAGTATCAACGCGACCCTGTTCGTTCAGGCCATCGTCTTCCTGCTGCTGGTGCTGTTCACGATGAAATTCGTGTGGCCGCCCATCGCGAAGGCTTTGGATGAACGCGCACAAAAGATCGCTGCGGGCCTGGCGGCCGCCGAGAAGGCCAAGGCTGAACTCGCTTCCGCCAACCAGCGCGTCGAGCAGGAACTGGTTCAGTCTCGCAACGAGACCACCAGCCGCCTGGCCGATGCCGAGCGCCGCGCCCAGCAGATCATCGAAGAGGCCAAGGGCCGTGCAACGGTGGAGGCCAACAAGATCGTGGCCGACGCGCACGCCGAAGCCGAACAGCAGTCCGTGCGTGCCCGTGAAGCCCTGCGTGAGCAGGTTGCTGCGCTGGCCGTCAAGGGTGCCGAGCAGATTCTCCGCAAGGAAGTCAACGCCGGTGTCCACGCCGACCTGCTCCAGCGCCTGAAGACCGAGCTCTGAGGACGATATGGCCGAACTTGCGACCATTGCCCGCCCCTACGCGGACGCGCTCTTCGGGGCTACTTCGAGCGACCTCGAAGGCACGGCCGGATGGATCGGCCAGCTGGCCGCCATCACTGCCGATCCGCAGCTCCTGCAGTTCGCTGCCGACCCGAAGGTGTCGCCGGAACAGATCTTCGATCTGATCTCCGGTCTGCTGCCGCAAGCCTTGCCGGACACCGGCAAGAACTTCCTGCGCACGGTGATCGACAACGGCCGGCTTGCTGCATTGCCTGAAGTCGCGGCCCAGTACCGCGAGCTCAAGAACGCCAAGGGCGGCACGGCCGACGCGGTGATCTACAGCGCCTTCCCGATCGACGCGGCGAGCCTCGCCGAGGTCGCCGCGGCACTGCAGCGCCGTTTCGGTCGCCCGCTGAACACGCGTGTGGAATCCGATCCTTCGCTGATCGGCGGCATCCGTGTGGTGGTGGGGGACGAAGTCCTCGACACCTCCGTCAAGGCGCGTCTCGAACAAATGAAAGCAGCGCTCACCGCCTGAGGCGGCGAGCCGCGGTTGGCCCTATTTATTGAAAGAAGGAAAGAGTCATGCAACTCAATCCCGCAGAAATTTCCGAACTGATCAAGAGCCGTATCGAAGGCCTTGGCGTCAGCGCCGACATCCGCAACCAGGGCACCGTGGTCTCGGTGACCGACGGCATCGTGCGCGTGCACGGCCTGTCGGACGCGATGCAAGGCGAAATGCTGGAATTCCCGCCCACGGCTGACGGCACGCCGTCGTTCGGCCTGGCGCTGAACCTCGAGCGCGACTCGGTCGGCGCCGTGATTCTGGGCGAGTACGAGCACATCTCCGAAGGCGACACCGTCAAGTGCACGGGCCGCATCCTGGAAGTGCCCGTGGGCCCCGAGCTCATCGGCCGCGTGGTGAACGCACTGGGCCAGCCGATCGACGGCAAGGGTCCGATCAACGCCAAGATGACCGACGTGATCGAAAAGGTCGCTCCCGGCGTGATCGCACGGAAGTCCGTCGACCAGCCGATGCAGACCGGCCTGAAGTCGATCGACTCGATGGTGCCCGTCGGCCGTGGCCAGCGCGAGCTGATCATCGGTGACCGCCAGACCGGCAAGACGGCCGTGGCGATCGACGCGATCATCAACCAGAAGGGTCAGAACATGACCTGCGTCTACGTTGCGATCGGCCAGAAGGCTTCGTCGATCAAGAACGTGGTGCGCTCGCTGGAACAAGCCGGCGCGATGGACTACACCATCGTGGTGGCCGCATCGGCTTCCGAATCGGCTGCCATGCAGTACGTGTCGGCCTACTCGGGCTGCACGATGGGCGAATACTTCCGCGACCGCGGCCAGGACGCCCTGATCGTCTATGACGACCTGTCCAAGCAAGCCGTGGCCTACCGTCAGGTGTCGCTGCTGCTGCGCCGCCCGCCAGGCCGCGAAGCCTACCCCGGCGACGTGTTCTATCTCCACAGCCGTCTGCTCGAGCGCGCAGCCCGCGTGAATGCCGACTACGTCGAAGCCTTCACCAAGGGTGAAGTCAAGGGCAAGACCGGTTCGCTGACGGCACTGCCGATCATCGAAACGCAAGCCGGCGACGTGTCCGCCTTCGTTCCGACCAACGTGATCTCGATCACCGACGGCCAGATCTTCCTGGAAACCAGCCTGTTCAACGCCGGCATCCGTCCCGCCATCAACGCCGGTATCTCGGTGTCGCGCGTGGGTTCGTCGGCGCAGACCAACCTGATCAAGAACCAGTCGGGCGGCATCCGTACCGATCTGGCCCAGTACCGTGAACTGGCCGCGTTCGCGCAGTTCGCTTCCGACCTCGACGAAGCGACCCGCAAGCAACTCGACCGCGGTGCGCGCGTGACGGAACTGCTCAAGCAGACCCAGTACAGCCCGCTGCCGATCTCGCTGATGAATGCCACGCTGTTCGCAGTGAACAAGGGCTTCATGGACGACATCGACGTCAAGAAGGTGCTCCCGTTCGAACACGGCTTCCACCAGCTGCTGAAGACGAGCCACGCCGCCCTGCTCGAAACCATGGAAAAGCATGGTGCCAAGTGGGACGTCAAGCCGGCCAAGCCGGACGACAGCGCGGAAAAGCAGGCCTTCAAGAAGGTGTGCCAGGACGCCGAAGCCGAACTGCTGGCAGCAGCCACCTCGTTCAAGAAGTCGTTCGCCTGAGCGACCTTTTGACCGACGCAAGAAGGAGCTCATATGGCAGCTGGTAAGGAAATCCGCGGCAAGATCAAATCGGTGGAGAACACCAAGAAGATCACCAAGGCCATGGAAATGGTCTCGGTTTCCAAGATGCGCAAGGCGCAAGAGCGCATGCGTGCCGCACGCCCCTACAGCGAGAAGATCCGCAACATCGCGGCGAACCTTGGCAAGGCGAATCCCGAGTACACGCACGCCTTCATGAAGAAGAACGACGCCAAGGCGATCGGCTTCATCATCGTGACGAGCGACAAGGGCCTGTGCGGTGGCTTGAACACCAACCTGCTGCGCGCCGTGACGGCCAAGCTGCGCGAAGCGCAGTCGGCCGGCGTGGCGATCGAGTCGGTCGCCATCGGCAGCAAGGGCCTGGGCTTCCTGAACCGCATCGGTGCCCGCGTGGTGGCGCACGTCACCCACCTGGGTGACACGCCGCATCTGGACAAGCTCATCGGCCCGGTCAAGACGCTGCTGGACGCTTACGCGGAAGGCAAGCTCTCGGCCGTGTACCTGTGCTACACGAAGTTCATCAACACGATCAAGCAGGAGCCGCTCGTCGAGCAGTTGCTGCCGCTGGCCGCAGACTCGCTGCAAGTCGAGGAAGGCCAGCACTCGTGGGACTACATCTACGAGCCCGATGCGCAAAGCGTGATCGACGAGCTGCTGGTCCGCTATGTCGAGTCGCTGGTCTACCAGGGCGTGGCAGAAAACATGGCGTCCGAGCATTCGGCGCGGATGGTGGCCATGAAGGCTGCCACCGACAACGCAGGCAATGTGATCAGCGAGCTGAAGCTGGTCTACAACAAGACCCGCCAGGCCGGCATCACCAAGGAGCTCTCGGAAATCGTTTCGGGCGCTGCGGCGGCCGCCGGTGTCTGAGCCCTTCGGACCTCAACAGATTTAAATTTTTATCGGAGCAGACATGGCTCAAGCAGAAGCAGTTCAAGGCAAGATCGTTCAGTGTATTGGCGCTGTGGTCGACGTGGAATTCCCGCGCGACAAGATGCCCAAGATCTACGACGCCCTCAAGTTCGAAGGCAGCGCACTGACGCTCGAAGTCCAGCAGCAGCTCGGCGACGGCGTGGTCCGCACGATTGCGCTGGGTTCTTCCGACGGCCTGCGCCGCGGCCTGATCGTGACCAACACGCAAGCCCCCATCACCGTGCCCGTGGGCAAGGCGACGCTGGGCCGCATCATGGACGTGCTGGGCGCGCCCATCGACGAGCGTGGTCCGGTCGACCAGACGCTGACCGCCTCCATCCACCGCAAGGCTCCCGCGTACGACGAACTGTCGCCCTCGCAAGACCTGCTGGAAACCGGCATCAAGGTGATCGACCTGGTGTGCCCGTTCGCCAAGGGCGGCAAGGTGGGCCTGTTCGGTGGTGCCGGCGTGGGCAAGACCGTGAACATGATGGAACTCATCAACAACATCGCCAAGGCTCACTCGGGTCTGTCGGTGTTCGCCGGTGTGGGTGAACGTACCCGTGAAGGCAACGACTTCTATCACGAGATGGCCGACTCCGGCGTCGTGAACCTCGAGAAGCTCGAAGACTCCAAGGTCGCCATGGTCTACGGCCAGATGAACGAGCCCCCGGGCAACCGTCTGCGCGTGGCCCTGACCGGCCTGACCATCGCCGAGTCGTTCCGCGACGAAGGCCGCGACGTGCTGTTCTTCGTGGACAACATCTACCGCTACACGCTGGCTGGTACCGAAGTGTCGGCACTGCTGGGCCGTATGCCTTCCGCCGTGGGCTACCAGCCGACGCTGGCCGAAGAAATGGGCCGTCTGCAAGAGCGGATCACGTCGACCAAGGTCGGCTCGATCACCTCGATCCAGGCCGTGTACGTCCCTGCCGACGACTTGACCGACCCGTCGCCCGCCACCACCTTCGCCCACTTGGACTCGACCGTGGTGCTGTCGCGTGACATCGCTTCGCTGGGTATCTACCCCGCCGTGGACCCGCTGGACTCGACCTCGCGCCAGCTCGACCCGAACGTGGTCGGCGAAGAGCACTACAACGTGGCCCGCGCCGTGCAAGGCACGCTGCAGCGCTACAAGGAACTGCGCGACATCATCGCGATTCTGGGCATGGACGAACTGGCGCCCGACGACAAGCTCGCCGTGGCCCGCGCCCGCAAGATCCAGCGTTTCCTGTCGCAGCCGTTCCACGTGGCCGAAGTGTTCACGGGTTCGCCGGGCAAGTACGTGCCGCTGTCGGAAACCATCCGCGGCTTCAAGATGATCGTGAACGGCGAAGCCGACCACCTGCCGGAACAAGCGTTCTACATGGTCGGCACCATCGACGAAGCGTTCGAAAAAGCCAAGAAGGTCGCCTAAGGCGGCATGGGAACTCAGATGGCAAACACCATTCACGTCGACGTGGTCAGCGCGGAAGAGTCGATCTTCTCGGGCGAAGCCAAGTTCGTCGCGCTGCCCGGTGAAGCCGGTGAGCTCGGCATCTATCCGCGTCACACGCCGCTGATCACGCGCATCCGTCCCGGCGCCGTGCGCATCGAGACGGCCGACGGCGGCGAAGAGTTCGTCTTCGTGGCCGGTGGCATCCTCGAAGTGCAGCCCGACGCCGTCACCGTGCTGTCCGACACCGCGATCCGCGGCAAGGACCTCGACGACGAGAAGGCCAACAAGGCCAAGGCGGCCGCCGAGGAAGCGCTGAAGAACGCGAAGAGCGACATCGACATCGCGATGGCGCAGTCGGAACTGGCCGTGATGGCTGCGCAGATCGCTGCGCTGCGCAAGTACCGCCAAAAGAAGTAAATCAAAGCCGCTGCCCTCGGGCAGAAGCAAAGAAAAAGCCGCCTCCGGGCGGCTTTTTTTCGTCCGTCCCAGCCGGGATGAAGATGTGTTCGATCTGAAATAGGTCGAAGTTCAGCCTTGCCCGGCTGAAGATGCCCTCCTAGTATTCGCCTTCGCCCGGCGACCGGTGCTTTCTTAACCGGCGCCTTTCCCACAAGAAGAGCGGAGACAACACGCGTGGCACCCTGGAGCGGCATCACGACCGACGAAATGCGGTTGCTGGAATCGACCTTCTGGTCGGCCGGCGGCTCTCGCCATGCCATGGCCGAGCAGCTGGGCTTCTCCAAGAGCAAGGCCAACGCGCTCATCGCCGGCCTGGTCGACCAGGGCCTGCTGGCCGAGGCCGGCCTGCAGCGCTCCTCGGGCGGTCGCCGCGCCGAAAACCTCCAGCTCAATGCCGAACTCGGCGTGCTCGTCGGCATCGACATCGGCGCCACCAGCCTCGATGTCGCGGTGCTGCGCCCCGACCTCACGGTGCTCGCCCAGCACGAGGAAGCGGCCGACGTGCGCGAAGGCCCGGCCGTGGTGCTGGCCCGCGTGCGCGTGCTCATGCGCGAACTGCTGGCCCGCTGCGGGCAGGGCCCGCGGAACGTGCTGGGCATCGGCATCGGCGTGCCAGGCCCCGTCAACTTCGAGATCGGCCAGCTCGTGAACCCGCCGCTGATGCCGGCGTGGGACAGCTTCTCGATCCGCGACTACCTGCGCGAGGACTATGCGGCGCCGGTGTTCGTCGACAACGACGTCAACCTGATGGCGCTCGGCGAGCTGTGGCGGCTGCGGCGCTCGCTCTCCAATTTCCTCGTCATCAAGATCGGCACCGGCATCGGCTGCGGCATCGTCTGCCACGGCGAGGTGTACCGCGGCGCGGCCGGCTCGGCCGGCGACGTGGGCCACATCTGCGTCGACCAGGAAGGCCCGCGCTGCCATTGCGGCAACCTGGGCTGTGTCGAGGCGATGGCGGCGGGCCCCGCGATCACGCGCATGGCGATGCAGGCGGCCGAAGCCGGTGAAAGCGCGACGCTCGCCGAATGCCTGCGCACGCGCGGGCGCATCGACGCCTTCGACGTGGGGCAGGCCAGCCGCGGCGGCGACCCGGCGGCCAACGCCATCATCCAGCGCGCGGGCAGCCTCATCGGGCAGATGCTCGCGTCGGTCGTCAACTTCTTCAACCCGTCGCACGTGTTCATCGGCGGCGGCATCACGCGCATCGGGCCGCTGTTTCTCGCGGCCGTGCGCCAGAGCGTCTACCAGCGCTCGCTGGCGCTGTCGACGCGGCACCTCGAGATCCAGTACACGCCGCTGGGCACGCAGGGCGGCCTCGTCGGTGCTGGCGTGCTGGCGATGCAGGAAACGCTCAAGGCCCGCGGGGTGGCGCCATGACGAACGCCGTGGCAACCAAGGGCAGCGTGGCCGTCGAGTTCGACGGCGTGGTGAAGGCCTTCGGCCCCGTGCAGGTGCTGCACGGCGTGAGCTTTGCGCTCGCGCCGGGCCGCGTGTACGGGCTGCTGGGCGAGAACGGCGCGGGCAAGTCCACGCTGATGAAGATCCTGTCGGGCTACGAGTCGCTGACCAGCGGCACCTTGCGCATCAACGGCCAGCCGCAAAGCTTCACGAGCTCGCGCGATGCCGAGGCGCTGGGCATCGTGCTGATCCACCAGGAGTTCAACCTCGCCGAAGACCTCAGCGTGGCGCAGAACATCTTCCTCGGGCACGAGAAGAAAAAAGGCTGGCTGCTCGACGACGCCGCGATGGAGCGCGATGCTGCCGCCGCGCTCGCCGCCGTCGGCCTGGCCATCGACCCGCGCACCAAGGTACGTCGCCTCATCGTCGCCGAGAAGCAGCTCGTCGAGATCGCGAAGGCCATCGCCCGCCGCGCGCGCCTGCTCGTCATGGACGAGCCCACCGCCACGCTCACGCCCGGCGAGACCGAGCGCCTGTTCAAGCTCATCGCGCAGCTGCGTGCCGACGGCGTGACCATCGTCTACATCTCGCACAAGCTCGACGAGGTGGAGCAAGTCACCGACGAGGTGATCGTGATGCGCGACGGCCGCTTCGTGGCGCGCGCACCGACGCCCGAGGTCTCGCGCCAGCAGATGGCCAACCTCATGGTGGGCCGCGAACTCGCCGACCTGTACCCGCCGCGCGATCTCGTCGTGGCCGCCGACAAGCCTGCCCTGCGCGTGCGCAATTTCAGCGTGCCCGGCTGGGCGCAGGACGCGAGCTTCGAGGTGCGCCCCGGCGAGATCCTCGGCTTCGCGGGCCTCGTCGGCGCGGGCCGCACTGAACTCTTCGAAGGCCTGCTCGGGCTGCGCCCCGCCAGCGGCAGCGTCGAGATGCGCGGCGAGCCCGTGCCGCATGGCAAGGGCTGGCGCAACCCGCGCGATGCCGCGAAACACGGCCTCACCTACCTCAGCGAAGACCGCAAGGGCAAGGGCCTGCACGTGCACTTCGGCCTGCGCCAGAACCTCACGCTGATGGCGCTCGAGCGCTACGCGCAGCCCTGGCTGAAGCCCGACGCGGAGCGCGCGGCGCTCGGCGAGGCGGTGAAGGACTACGGCATCCGCACCGGCTCGCTCGACGTGCGGGCCTCGTCGCTGTCGGGCGGCAACCAGCAGAAGCTCGCGCTCGCCAAGGTGCTGCAGCCACAGCCCAAGGTGGTGGTGCTCGACGAGCCCACGCGCGGCGTGGACATCGGCGCCAAGCGCGACATCTATTTCCTGATCCAGCGACTCGCCCGCGAAGGCCTCGCGGTGATCGTCGTCTCGTCCGAGCTGATGGAACTGATCGGCCTGTGCCACCGCGTCGCGGTGATGCGCGCGGGCCGGCTCGTTGTCACGCTCGACGCGACCCACCTGACTGAAGAGGAGCTCATCGCTCATGCCACCGGAACCGCAGACACCCACGCAGCCTGACGCCGCTCAGCAGCCACACCGCAGCGAAGGCAAGCCGCGCTGGACCGAGCGCCTGCACGGCCTCGGCCCCGTCATCGGCCTCGTGCTGCTGTGCATCGCGGGCACGCTGCTCAACGGCGACTTCGCCACCGTCGACAACGCGATGAACGTGCTCACGCGCACCGCCTTCATCGGCATCATCGCGGTGGGCATGTGCTTCGTGATCATCTCGGGCGGCATCGACCTGTCGGTGGGCTCGATGGCCGCGCTCATCGCGGGCAGCGTGATCATGTTCATCAACTGGGCCGGCCCCGCCTCGGGCTCGCCGCTGATGGCGGTGATGATGGGCGCGGTGCTCGCCGTGGTGCTCGGCGCGCTGTTCGGCCTGGCGCACGGCCTGCTGATCACCAAGGGGCGCATCGAGCCCTTCATCGTGACGCTGGGCACGCTCGGCATCTTCCGCGCGTACCTCACGTACTTTGCCGACGGCGGCGCGCTCACGCTCGACAACGAGCTGTCCGATCTCTACGCGCCCGTGTACTACGCGAGCCTTGCGGGCATCCCGGTGCCGGTGTGGGTGTTCGTGATCGTCGCGATCATCGGCGGCGTCATCCTCAATCGCACGGCCTACGGGCGCTACGTGCAGGCCATCGGCTCCAACGAACAGGTGGCGCGCTACGCGGCCGTGGACGTCGACCGCGTGAAGATCCTCACCTACGTGCTGCTCGGCGTGTGCGTGGGCATTGCCACGCTGCTGTATGTGCCGCGCCTGGGCTCGGCCTCGCCGACCACGGGCCTGCTGTGGGAGCTCGAAGCCATTGCCGCGGTGATCGTCGGCGGCACCGCATTGAAGGGTGGCGCGGGCAGCATCACCGGCACGGTGGTGGGCGCGATCCTGCTCTCGGTCATCAGCAACATCCTGAACCTCACCAGCATCATCAGCGTGTACCTGAACGCTGCGGTGCAGGGCTTCGTGATCATCGTCGTCGCGTTCCTCCAAAGAGGCCGGCGCTAGTTTTCCGTTCGTTCCGTTCCACCACCAAAGAGGAGACATCCAGCATGACGACTTTCACCCGACGCCTCGCGCTCACGGCGGTTGCCACCGCAGCGTTCGCCGCCAGCCTGCCCGCGCTTGCCGCGGACAAGGTCAACCTCGGCGTGTCGATTCCCGCGGCCACGCACAGCTTCATGGGCGGCATCAACTACTGGGCCAACCAGGCGAAGAAGGACCTCGAGAAGCAGCACAAGGACCTGAAGATCACGATCAAGACGGCAGCCAATGCGCCCGAGCAGGCCAACCAGTTGCAGGACTTGTCGACGGTCACCAAGATCAACGCGCTCGTCGTGTTCCCCTTTGAATCGGCCGCACTGACCAAGCCGGTCGCGCAGGTCAAGGCCAAGGGCGCGTATGTCACCGTGGTCGACCGCGGCCTGACCGACACCAGCGCGCAGGATGCGTACGTGGCCGGCGACAACACGGCCTTCGGCAAGATCCCGGCCGAGTACATCGTCAAGCAGCTCGGCGGCAAGGGCAATGTGGTGGCGCTGCGCGGCATCGCGACCACGCTCGACAACGAGCGCATGGACGCCTTCAATGCCGTGCTCAAGGGCAGCCCCGACATCAAGCTGCTCGACGCCAAGTACGCCAACTGGAACCGCGACGACGCCTTCAAGGTCACGCAGGACTACCTGACGCGCTTCAAGCAGATCGACGCCATCTGGGCCGCCGACGACGACATGGCCGTGGGCGTGCTCAAGGCCATCTCGCAGGCCAAGCGCGACGACATCAAGATCGTGTTCGGCGGCGCCGGCGCCAAGGACATGGTCAAGACCATCATGGATGGCAAGGACAAGCGCATCACGGCCGACGTGAGCTACTCGCCCAAGTTCATCTACGACGCGATCAAGCTCACGGCCGAGGCGCGGCTGAAGGGCGAGAAGCTGCCGGCGACCACGATCATTCCGTCGGTGCTGATCACCAAAGAGAACGCCAAGGATTTCTACCACCCGAACTCGCCGTTCTAAGGTGACCGAGATCGCTCCACGTCCCCTGCGCTGCGCCATGGTCGGCGGCGGTCGCGACGCCTTCATCGGCGCCGTGCATCGCAAGGCCATGGCGCTCGACGGCCAGATCGCGCTGGTCGCCGGCGCGCTGTCGTCGAGCCCGGACAAGGCGCGCGCCTCGGGCCGCGACCTGGGCCTGGCCGACGACCGCAACCACGGCGACTGGCAGGCACTGCTGGCCGACGAACTGAAGCGCCCGGCCGATGAGCGCATCGACTTCGTCTCGATCGTCACGCCCAACCACGTGCACTACCCGGTGGCGCAAGCCTTCGCGGAGGCGGGCTTTCATGTGGTGTGCGACAAGCCGCTGGTGCACACGCGCGCGCAGGCCGACGCGCTGGTCGCCACCGTGGCGAAGCAGGGCACGGTGTTCGGCGTGACCTACAACTACACCGGCTACCCGATGGTGCGGCAAGCGCGCGAGATGGTGCGCACGGGCCAGATCGGCGAGGTCCGCAAGGTCGTCGTCGAATACAACCAGGGCTGGCTCGCCAGCCATGTGGAAGCCGCGGGCGGCAACAAGCAGGCCGACTGGCGCACCGACCCCGCGCGCAGCGGCGCGGCGGGCGCCATCGGCGACATCGGCTCGCACGCCGAGAACCTCGTGGCCACCGTCACCGGCCTGGAGATCGAGAGCCTGTGCGCCGACCTCGGCGCGCTGGTGCCGGGCCGTCTGCTCGACGACGACGGCAGCCTGCTGCTGCGCTTCCAGGGCGGCGCGCGCGGCGTGCTGGTGGCCTCGCAGATCAACACCGGGCTGGAGAACGACCTGCGCCTGCGCGTCTCCGGCACGCTGGGCACGCTCGAATGGCGCCAGGAACAGCCGAGCCAGCTCGTGCACCTGCCGCACGACGGGCCCCGGCGCGTGCTCACGCGCGGCGCGCCCTGGCTGTGCGAGTCGGCGCGGCGCGCGAGCCGCCTGCCGGCCGGCCATCCCGAAGGCTTCATCGAGGCGTTTGCGAACGTTTATGCGGGCGTGGTGGCGGACATCCGCGCGCGGCTCGCGGGGCAGGTGGCCGATCCGCTGGCGGCGGACTATCCGCGCGTGGAAGACGGGGCGCGCGGCGTGCGCTTCATCGAGCGCACGGTGGCATCGGCTGGAAGCGAATTAAAGTGGACGCCCTGGTAGCCGCGCACGGGCCTCGTTGAAACGAGGCGAGGCCGCGGCACCGGTGGCCGCCATGACGCACTCCTCCTCATCTTTCGACGCCCCTTCGCCTCAGCCTTCATGGCCGCGCGCCCTCTGGCAGCGCTGCCGGACGCTGTGGCTGCTCAAGCTGGCCGGCAACACCGTCGCCACGCTGGGTTTCTTCCCGCTGTACTTCTGGGTCATGCACCACGCCGGGCCGGCGTGGGTGCTGCCGCTCACGGCCGTCGACCGGCTGATCGCGTTCTGGCCGGCGATGCTGCCGGTGTACCTCACGCTGTGGGCCTACATCGCATTGCCGGTGCTGCTGGCCAGGGACCGGCGCGAGCTGAACACCATCGCGATAGGCTGCGCGGTGATGACGGCGATCGCGCTGGCCGTGTTCTGGTGGATGCCCACGGCGATCCCGAACTTCGCGATCGATGCCGCGCCGGGCTCGTCGCTGCACTTCCTCAAGACCTTCGACGCGGCGGGCAACGCCTTTCCTTCATTGCATGTGTCGTTCTCGGTGTTCGCCTGCATGGTGCTGGCGCGGCAGCTGCGCGAGGCCGGCGCGCCGGGCTGGCTGCGGCTGCTCAACCTCGCGTGGGCGGTGGCCATCGTGTACTCGACGATGGCCGTGCGCCAGCATGTGCTGATCGATGTGCTGGGCGGCCTCGGGCTCGGCCTGGCGATGGGCTTCGCGTTGCGCGAGCGCCCATCGGCGGCTTTGGCGCCAGTCGCGGCTTAGACCGATCGCGGTATTCCGCCGCGCGGGCGCCGACGGTACAAAGCGGCATCGCCGTCCACCGAGCCCGCCATGACCTGTCGCCTGTTCTCCCTCGCCGCCGTCGCCTGTCTTCTCGCCGGCCCCGCGCTGGCCATCGACTACCCGGCGCGCAAGCCGGGCCTGTGGGAAATCCAGACCGGCGAGGGCGGCGCGGCCACGGCCAAGGCGCCGGGCCAGACGATCCAGCAATGCATCGACGCGGCCACCGACAAGGCGATGCGCGAGATGGGCCAGGGCATGGGCAAGGACATGTGCTCGAAGCAGGACCTGCGCCTCGAAGGCGTGAAGCTGGTCATCGACTCGGTCTGCAAGATCGGCCCCACCACCGCGACCTCACGGGCCGTGATGAGCGGCGATTTCAGCAGCGCCTACCGCGTGGAAAGCAAGTCGACCTACAGCCCGCCGCTGATGGGCCGCACCGAGGGCACGAGCGTCGTCGACGCCAGGTGGGTCGGCCCCTGCAAGCCGGGCCAGAAGCCGGGCGACATGGTCATGGGCAACGGCATGAAGATGAACATGCTCGACGCGATGGCGAAGATGCCGCCGCGCAAGTGAGCGCGGCCGGTGGTCGGATCAGCTCGCGCCGTTCGCCTTGACCCAGCGGACGATGTCGGCCGCGCCCATCGCGCCGGCCTGCCGCGCGACCTCGCGCCCGCCCTTGAACAGGGCCAGCGTCGGGATGCTGCGGATGTTGAAGCGCGCGCCCAGCGCCTGCACCGCCTCGGTGTCGACCTTGGCCAGCCGCACCTGCGGTTCGAGCTGGGCCGCCGCCTGTTCGTAGGCCGGCGCCATCTGGCGGCAGGGGCCGCACCAGGGCGCCCAGAAATCGACCAGCACGGGAATCTCGTTGCGCGCGATGTGGCGATCGAAGGTGGCCACGTCGGGCAGTGCGGTGGAGTGGCCGGTGAACAGCGGGCGGTGGCAGCTGCCGCAGTCGGGCGCGCTGCCCAGTTGCGCCGTGCGCACGCGGTTGGTCGTGTGGCAGTGCGGGCAGACGATGTGCAGCGATTCGGATTCGGTCATGTCCGAAAAATAAGGGCCGGGTGCACGGATTGCAAGGCGCGCGCGCCGAGGGCGCCGGGCCTCAGAGCACCACGGGCGCGTCGGGCAGCTCGTTGGTGTCGGGCTGGTCGTCGGCCAGCGGGAAGTGGGCCATCAGCAGCGCCGACACCTCTTCCAGCGCCAGCGTGATGCCGTCTTCGAAGCGGCCTTCGCGGAAGGCCACGGCCATGCGCTGCGTCATGGCGGCCCATTCGGCAGAGCCCACGTGGGCGTCGATGCCGCGGTCGGCCACGATCTCGATGGCGTGCTCGGCCAGCAGCAGGTAGATCAGCACGCCGTTGTTGTGCGCGGTGTCCCACACGCGCAGCTTGCCGAACAGCGTCACGGCGCGCTCCCGGGGCGGCGCGTGGCGCCACAGGTAGGACATCGGCAGGCCGGCCTCGACGCAGATGCGGATCTCGCCGCTGTGGCGCCGCTCGCTCGCGGCCACGCGGCCGGCCAGGCGCTGCATCGCGTCGGCCGGCAGCACGCGGCGCACCGCGGCTTCGTCGGTCCAGCGATGCCGCCAGATGCGGCCGAGCTTCGAGAAGAGCGTGGGGTCTGCAGTTGCCATGAGGTTCACCAGTCTCCCGACGCGCCGCCGCCGCCGAAATTGCCACCGCCGCCGGAGCTGAATCCGCCGCCACCACCTCCGCCGCCGCCGCTGCTCCAGCC
>NZ_JBYSZY010000088.1:0-18396 GCF_058787635.1 Variovorax sp. FW305-3-2-15-B-LB1
CCTCCCACCCCTGACCGCGCCGCGGCCCGGCGCGAGGCTGCCCTTTCCATGAGTCTCAGTACCGAAGCCGTCCTCGCGCTCGCGCCGGACGACGCCTCCGCGAAGGCCGCCAAAGGCCTGCTCGCGCCCGCCAAGTGGCCCACGCTCGCGCATTCCGACGACGCTGTCTGGGGCGAATGCCAGGGCAGCGGCAGCAAGCCCTACCAGACGCAGGTCGACCTGTCGGGTCCGGTGTTCCGCTGCTCCTGCCCGAGCCGCAAGTTCCCCTGCAAGCACGGCCTGGCGCTGATGCTGCTGCGCGCGCAGAGCGAAGCCAGCTTCACCGCCGGCGCGCCGCCGCCCTGGGTGGCCGACTGGCTCGCCTCGCGCCGCGAGAAGGCCGAGAAGAAAGAAGCCCGCGCCGCCGAACCCGCGGCCGCGCCCGATCCCGCCGCGGCCGCCAAGCGCGACGCGCAGCGCTGGAAGCGCATCGAGGCCGGCGTGCAGGAGCTCGCGCGCTGGCTCGACGACCAGACCCAGCGCGGCCTGGCCGCGCTCGGCAGCGAGCAGGCCGAAGGCTGGGCCGCCATGGCCGCGCGCATGGTCGACGCGCAGGCGCCGGGGCTCGGCCAGCGCATCACGCAGGCGGCCGAGCTGATCGGTGCCGGCGAAGGCTGGCCCGCGCGGCTGCTCGACCGGCTGGGCCGGCTGCAACTGATCGTCGATGCGGTGCCGCGCCGCGACAGCCTCTCGCCCGCCACGCGCGCCGACCTGCGCGCCGCGCTCGGCTGGCCGCAGGACCGCGAGGCGCTGCTGGCCGACGGCGAACGCGTGAGCGACCACTGGCTCGTGCTGGGCCAGTGCCTGGACGAGCGCGACACCAAACTCGTCGAGCGCCATGTGTGGCTGCAGGGCCGCGCGAGCGGACGCCGCGCGCTGCTGCTCGACTACTCGCACGGCGGACGCGGCTTCGAGACCGGCTGGGTCAGCGGCAGCGAACGCGCGGCCGTGCTGTGCTTCTATCCCGGCCACGCCTCGCAGCGCGCGGTGGTGGCCGAGCTGCCGGCCGAGGCCGCATCGACCGCCGCGCCGGTCGCCGCCAATGACGAAGCCGGTGAATGGCAACGCATGGCCCAACAGATCGCGGCCAACCCGTGGCAACCGCTGCTGCCCCTGGTGTGGGCCGATGCCGTGCCCGCACGGCACGGCGATCAGTGGTGGTTGCGCCTGGGCGCCGCGTCGCAGGCCCTGCCGATGCAGCTGGCCGCGGCCGAAGCCTGGCAACTGCTCGCGCATTCGGGCGGCGCGCCGCTGCGCGTGTTCGGCGAATGGGACGGCGAGCAGTTCGCGCCGCTCACCGCGTGGGCGGCTGAGGGTGGAGCACCCGTCTGGACCTTGAGTGGAGCACGCGCATGAGCCACTGGAACACCTTGCTGCAGACGGCCCTCGTCGGTACCGCACGCCAACCCGTGCCGGCGGCCGACGGCATGGCCGGCGACTTCGGCGCGCTGCTGCAAGCGCTGCAACAACCCACGGACACCGCGCAGGGCGTGCTGCTGCGCGTCGCGGGCGCCGTGGCCGTGGGCCGCCGTGCGGGCTTCGTCGCGCCGGGCCTGCCGGCCGACGACGCACCGCCCGCCGCCAACGACACTTGTCCCGCGCTCGGCGACCCCGCCTTGCTTGCCGTGATCGCCGATGCACTCGCCGCCGGCCCGCAGCGCCTGCAGCACGAAGTGCTGACCGTGCTCGCCACTGCCGGCTGGCGCCTGCCACCGAGCCTGCTGCCCGCCGCGCTCGATGCCGGCCGCCGCGACACCGCATTGCGGCCCGCCGTGGTGCTCGCACTCGGCGAGCGTGGGCGCTGGCTGGCCGCGCGCAACGACGACTGGCGCTACGCCGTCGGCGCCAGCGCGCAGGCCGACACGCAGACCCGCTGGGACGAAGGCAGCATCGACCAGCGCCGCGCCGTGCTGGCCGAGCAACGCCGCGACGACCCGGCCGGCGCGCGCGAGCGCCTCGCCGCCGAACTGCCGCAGTTGCCCGCCAAGGAGCGCGCCGTGCTGCTCGGCGCGCTGGCCGAGAACCTCGGCCCCGACGACGAAGCGCTGCTCGAAGCCCAGCTGAAAGACCGCGCGCGCGACGTGCGCCAGACCGTGGTCGAGCTGCTGCAGCGCCTGCCGGCCAGCGCGCATGTGCGGCGCGTCGAAGCCTTCCTCGCGCCCTTGCTCTCATCGCAAGGCGCGACGTGGCAACTGAACGCCCCCGAAGCCGCCGACCCGCGCTGGAAGGACGACGCCATCGACGCCGCGCGCCCCACGCACGACAGCCTCGGCGAGCGCGCCTGGTGGCTCTACCAGCTCGTGCGCCAGATGCCGCTCGCGTGGTGGACCACGCGCACCGGCATGACGCCCGCTGCATTGCTCGACTGGGCCGCCAAGGGCGACTGGCACGACGCGCTGCTGCGCGGCTGGAACGAGGCCGTGCTGGCCGCGCCCGATTTCGACTGGTGCGACGCGCTGCTCGATCGCCCGCGCGCCCACCGCGGCGGCGTGGGCCCGCTGCTGGCGCTGCTGCCGCGCGAGCGCCGCGAACGCCACTGGGCGACGCAGCTCGGCGATGCCGGGCAGGGCGTGCAGGACGTCGTCGCGTTCGCCGACCAGGCCTGCGCGCCCGGCGACACGCCCTCGGCCGCGCTGTCGCTGCGCATCGCCCAGGCGCTGCGCATGCGCGTCGAGCGCGGCGACCTCGTCAACGACTACGTGCTGCGCCAGGTGCTCGGCACCGCCGCCGCGCTGCTGCACCTCGATGCACTGCCGCTGCTGGCCGACCTGCCGCGCGCGGCCGAGGAAAGCCCCGGCCTCGCCAACGCACTGGCCGACACCGCGCGCATCGTGCGCGCGCGCCGGCTGGTCGCCACGCTTCCTTCCTCTTCTTCTTCACTTTCAACCTCTTCCCAAGGCCGTCCATGAGCAATGTCCTGCGCCAGCATGCCGAACAGCAATTCGCCGAAGAACTTGAAGCGCTCCAGAAGGTCGACGACCGCCAGCGCCCGGCCAACTGGAAGCTCTCGCCCTGGGCCGTGCTCACCTACCTGATGGGCGGCAAGCTGGCCAACGGCTTCGAGGTCAGCCCCAAGTACATCGGCAATTCGCGCCTGATGGAAATCGCCGTGTCCACGCTCGCCACCGACCGCGCGCTGCTGCTGTACGGCGTGCCGGGCACGGCCAAGTCGTGGGTGTCGGAGCACCTGGCCGCCGCCGTGAGCGGCGACTCCACCATGCTGATCCAGGGCACCGCCGGCACCAGCGAAGAACAGCTGCGCTACGGCTGGAACTACGCCGAGCTGCTGGCCCATGGCCCTTCGGAAAAAGCGCTGGTGCCAAGCCCGCTGGTGCACGCCATGCGCCTGGGCAAGATCGCGCGCGTCGAAGAACTCACGCGCATCCCGGCCGACGTGCAGGATTCGCTGATCACCGTGCTGTCCGAAAAGACGCTGCCCGTGCCCGAGCTGGGCACCGAGGTGCAGGCCACGCGCGGCTTCTCGGTGATTGCCACCGCCAACAACCGCGACAAGGGCGTGAACGAACTGTCGAGCGCGCTCAAGCGCCGCTTCAACACCGTGGTGCTGCCGGTGCCGTCGAGCGAGGCCGAGGAAGTGCAGATCGTCGTCAAGCGCGTCGGCGAACTGGGCCGCGCGCTCGCGCTGCCGGCCGAGCCGCCCGCGCTGCAGGAAGTGCGCCGCGTGGTGCAGATCTTCCGCGAGCTGCGCAACGGCCAGACCGAAGACGGCAAGACGCGCATCAAGTCGCCCACCTCCACGCTCTCGACCGCCGAGGCCATCTCGGTCATCAACAGCGGCATGGCGCTGGCCGGCCACTTCGGCGACGGCGTGCTGCGCTCGGCCGACGTGGCCTCGGGCCTGATCGGCGCGGTCATCAAGGACCCGGTGCAGGACCAGGTGGTGTGGAAGGAATACCTGGAGACCGTGGTGAAGGAACGGGCCGACTGGAAGGACCTGTACCGCGCCTGCCGCGAACAACTCTGACGCGAGCCGGCGCATGAGCACGAGCGCGGCGCCTTCGCCGCTGCACTATTTCGGCATCCGCCACCACGGCCCCGGCTGTGCGCGCAGCCTGCTGCGCGCCTTCGAATCGCTGCAGCCCGACTGCATCCTCGTCGAGGGCCCGCCCGAGGCCGAGCCGCTGCTGTCCTTCCTGGCGCATGCCGACCTGCAACCGCCGGTCGCGGTGCTGATCCACGCGAGCGAGGACACCGGCCTGGCCGCGTTCTATCCCTTCGCCACCTTCTCGCCCGAGTGGCAGGCGCTGCAGTGGGGCGCGGCGCGCGGCGTGCCCACGCGCTTCATCGACCTGCCGCAGGCGCACCGCATGGCGATCGAGCAGGCTGCGCGTGTGGCCGACGAAGCCAAGGCCGCAGAGCCTGAAGACACACCACTCGGCGATGACGAGACCGACACGGTGCCCGTCGCCGAAACCGTCGACGAACCCGAGGAAGAACAGGCCGCGCACACGCTGCCCGACGACCCCTTCGACTGGCTCGCCCATGCCGCCGGCTATGCCGACGGCGAGAGCTGGTGGAACCACATGGTCGAGGAGCGCGGCGACGGCGAAGACCTGTTCGGTGCCATCGCCGAAGCCATGACGGCCGTGCGCGCCGAAACGCCCGAAGACCGGCGCGGCGTGCGCGCGATGGAACGCGAGCAGCGGCGCGAAGCCTTCATGCGGCAATCGATCCGCGAGGCCGTCAAGGCCGGCCACCAGCGCATCGCCGTCGTGTGCGGCGCCTGGCACGTGCCCGCGCTGCAGGGCGCGGCCACCGCCAAGGCCGATGCCGCGCTGCTCAAGGGCCTGCCCAAGCTCAAGGTGCTCGCGACCTGGGTGCCGTGGACCTACCGGCACCTCACGAGCGCCAGCGGCTACGGCGCGGGCATCGATTCGCCGGGCTGGTACGAGCACCTGTGGCAGCAGGGGCACGAGGTGGCGGGGCGCAGCACCGGCTGGCTCGCCCGCGTCGCGCGGCTGCTGCGCGAGCACGACCTCGACTGTTCGTCCGCCCACCTGATCGAGGCCACGCGCCTGGCCGACACGCTGGCCGCATTGCGCGAGCGCCCCGCGCCCGGCCTGCCCGAGCTCGACGAGGCCGTGCGCAGCGTGATCTGCATGGGCGAGCAGGCGCCGCTCACGCTCATCCGCGAACGCCTCACGGTCGGCGACCGCATGGGCCAGGTGCCGGCCGACGTGCCCACCGTGCCGCTGCAGCGCGACCTCGAACAGGCGCAGAAAAGCCTGCGCCTCAAGCCCGAGGCCACCGCGAAGACGCTCGACCTCGACCTGCGCCAGCCCAACGACCTGGCGCGCAGCCACCTGCTGCACCGCCTGCGCCTGCTCGGCCTGCCGTGGGGCGAGGTCACGGCCGGCCAGCGTGCGAGCCGCGGCACCTTCCACGAGGTGTGGCAGCTGCAGTGGCAGCCCGAGTTCGCGCTGCGCGTCATCGAGGCCAGCCGCTTCGGCGCCACCGTGGCGCATGCCGCCAGCGCGCGCGTGATGGAAGGGCTCGCGGCCGAGACCTCGCTCACCGCACTGGCCGAGCAGGTCGACACCGTGCTGCTGGCCGACCTGCCCGTGGCCGTGCAGGCCGTGACCCGCGCGCTCGAAGACCGCGCCGCGCTCACCGGCGACGCCGTGCAGCTCATCGGCGCCGTGCCGCCGCTGGCCAACGTGTTCCGCTACGGCAGCGTGCGCCAGACCGACAGCGCGCTGCTCTCGCACGTGCTCGACAGCCTCATCGTGCGCGGCGCCATCGGCCTGCCGATCGCCTGCGGCGCGCTCGACGCCGAAGCCGCCGAGTCGCTGCGCACCCGTCTCATCGGCGCGCACGACGCGGTGCGCCTGCGCGACGGCGAAGAAACGACCACCGCCTGGCGCAACGCGCTGCGCGCCATCGCCTTCGGCGAAACCGGCGCGCCGCTGCTGCGCGGCGTGAGCTGCCGGCTGCTGCTCGACGATGCGCAGATCGACAGCGACGGCGCTTCGCAGCAACTCGCGCGCAACCTCTCGGCCGGCGCGCCGCCCACCGATGCGGCGGCCTGGCTCGAAGGTTTTCTCAACCGCAACGCGATGGTGCTGCTGCACGACGATGCCGTGTGGTCGCTGGTCGACGGCTGGCTCGCGGGGCTCGGCGAAGAGCACTTCGTGCAGGTGCTGCCGCTGGTGCGGCGCAGCTTCGCGGACTTCTCGGGCGCCGACCGGCGCGCGCTCGGCGAACGCGCGAAACGCGGCGCGGTCGGCAGCACCTTGCCGTCCGCCGTGGCCGCCACCGACTGGGACGAATCACGCGCGGTGCTCGCGCTGCCGCTGCTGCGGGAACTGCTGGGAGTGAAGGCATGAGCGCGAATCCGATGGAAGAAGACACCTTGCCGCCCACCGACCGCCTGCAGCGCTGGCGCCTCGTGCTCGGCAGCGAAGCCAACGCCAGCTGCGGCGCCATCGAAGGCCGCGTGCGCGAGATCGACCAGGCGCTGGCCGCGCTCTACGAAGCCGACGGCCGGCGCGGCCTGGGCCAGGGCGGGCAGCGCGGCGGCCGGGGCGATTCGGCGCCCAGCGTGGCGCGCTGGCTCGGCGACATCCGCAAGTACTTCCCCAGCCAGGTGGTGCAGGTGATGCAGCGCGACGCGATGGAGCGCCTGAACCTGCGCCAGATGCTGCTGCAGCCCGAGATGCTGGAGAACGCGCAGCCCGACGTGCACCTGGTGGCCAACCTCGTGGCGCTGGCGAGCGTGATCCCGGCCGGCACCAAGGACACGGCGCGCGCCGTGGTGCGCAAGGTGGTCGACGAGCTCATGAAGAAGCTCGAGGAGCCGATGCGCAGCGCCGTGAGCGGCGCGCTCAACCGCAGCCAGCGCAACCGCCGCCCGCGCCATTCGGAGATCGACTGGCACCGCACCATCCGCGCCAACCTGCGCCACTGGCAGCCCGAATACCGCACGGTGGTGCCGCAGACGCTGGTGGGCTACGGACGCAAGGCGCGCCAGCCGCAGCGCGAAGTGATCCTGTGCATCGACCAGAGCGGCTCCATGGCCGCGTCGGTGGTCTATTCGAGCATCTTCGGCGCGGTGATGGCGAGCCTGCCGGCGGTGTCGACCAAGCTGGTGGTGTTCGACACCGCCGTGGTCGACATGACCGAGCAGCTGCAGGACCCGGTCGACCTGCTGTTCGGCGTGCAGCTGGGCGGCGGCACCGACATCAACGGCGCCGTGGGCTACTGCCAGACGCTGGTGCGCGAGCCGCGCAACACCATCCTGATCCTCATCTCCGACCTGTACGAAGGCGGCGTGGAAGACGGCCTGCTGCGCCGCGCCCACCAGCTGGTGGAAGCCGGCGTGCAGTTCATCGCGCTGCTGGCGCTCAGCGACGAGGGCGCGCCCTCGTACGACCGCGACCTGGCCGCCAAGCTCGCCGCGCTGGGCGTGCCCTCGTTCGCCTGCACGCCCGATGCGTTCCCGGGCCTCATGGCCGCGGCCATCAAGCGCGAGGACGTGTCGACCTGGGCCGCGGGGCAGGGCCTGAAGACCAGCCGGGCGGCCCCGTGACGCCGCGCCGCCCGCCCGACCTGAAGCGACGGCGGCTGGCCGCGCTGCTGGGTCTGGTGGCCGGCACGGCCTGGGCGCAGCCCTCCGACGACACCGCGCGGCCGATCCGCTGGATCGTGCCCTTCCCGACGGGCGCGATCGCCGACGTCGTCGCGCGCGCCATCGGTGCCCAGCTCACCATCGATACGGGCCAGCCGGTGCAGATCGAGAACCGGCCCGGCGGCAACACCGCGCTCGCCGCCCTCGAAGCTGCGCGTGCACCGGCCGACGGCCACACCGTGCTGTCGGCCGACAACGGCATGTGGGTGTTCAACCCCGCGCTGTACCGCAGCCTGAGCTACAGCCCGTCGCGCGATTTCACGCCCGTCACGCAGCTGGTGCGGCTGCCGATGGTGCTGCTGGTCGGCCCGGCCAGCGGCGTGCGCGATGCGCGTGCCTTCATCGAGGACGCGCGCGCCTTTCCGGGCCGCTTCAGTTTTGCGTCGGCTGGCAACGGCAGCGCGCAGCACCTCGCGATGGAATTGCTCGCGCGCGAGGCCGGGCTGGAGATGGTGCATGTGCCGTACCGCAGCGCCGGGCCCGCGCTGGTCGAGGTGGCGGGCGGCCAGTTGCCATTCGCGATGGGCGAACTCGCCACGGCGCGCCGCTTCATCCAGGGCGGCCGGCTGCGCGTGCTCGCGGTGGCGAACCCTGCGCGCCTGGCGCAATGGCCGGGCGTGCCGACCTTCGCGGAACTGGGCCTGCCGAAGGTCGAGGCCGCGATCTTCCACGGCCTCGTGGCACCGGCGGGCACGCCGCCCGAGGTGGTGGCGCGGTTGCAGCGCGCGGTGGCCAGCGCGCTGCACAACCCGGTGGTGCAGCGCCGCCTCGCCGAGGCCGGCGTCGAACCGGTGGGCGGCACGCCGGCCGAGTTCGAGACCCTGCTGGCGCGCGAGTCGGCGCGCTGGCATCCGCTGATCCGCGCGCTCAAGCTCTCGCTCGACTGAGCGCTCTGCAGGTCAGCGTGCAGCGTCGTCGTTGGGCAGGAAGGCGTCGCCCGGCGTCAGTGGCGCATGGCGGTAGCTGGCCGGCGTGCGGCTGAGCTTCACGGGCGCGCCGATGCCGCGGTAGCCGCCTTCCATTTCCACCACCATCTCGCGGTGCAGCGTGTGCGGATGCTGCAGCGCGGCCGCCACCGGCAGCACGGGCGCGGCGGGCACGCCGGCGGCCATCAGCTGGTCGACCAGCGTGCGGCCGTCGAAGGCGGCGAGCGCGGCTTCGAGCTGCTGCTTGAGGCCGTCGCGGTTCACCGAGCGCGCGCCGGCGGTGCGGTACAGCGGGTCGTCGGCCAGCGCGGGCAGGCCGATGCAGCGGCAGAAGCTCGCGAACTGGCGGTCGTTGCCCACGGCCACGAAGATGGGGTCGGTGCCTGTGGCCAGCGCGTCGTAGGGGTAGATGTTGGGGTGCGCGTTGCCGGTGCGGCGCGGCGCCGTGCCGTCCATGAACCAGTTGGCCGCGTGCGGGTGCAGCAGCGACAGGCCGCTGTCGTACAGCGCCGCCTCCACGAACTGGCCGCGTCCGCTGCGCTGGCGTTCCTGCAGCGCGAGCAGCACGCCGATCACCGCGTTCAGTCCCGTCACCATGTCGACCACCGGCAGGCCCACGCGCAGCGGGCCGCCGTCGGCCTCGCCGTTGATGCTCATGATGCCGGTCATGGCCTGCACCGCGGCGTCGTAGCCCGGCAGCGCGCCCAGCGGGCCGTCGGCGCCGAAGCCCGACACACGGCACCACACCAGGCGCGGAAAGCGCTGCGACAGCGTCTCGTAGCCGATGCCCCAGCGCTCCATCGTGCCGGTCTTGAAGTTCTCGATCAGCACGTCGGCCTCGGCCACCAGCGCCAGCAGCGCCTCGCGGCCTTCCTCGGTCGAGAAGTCCAGGTGCTGCACGCGTTTGTTGCGGTTCAGGCCGTGGTAGTACGAGGCCACGCCTTCCTTGAAGGGCGGGCCCCAGGTGCGCGTGTCGTCGCCCTGCGGCGGCTCGACCTTGAGCACGTCGGCGCCGTGGTCGCCGAGGATCTGGCCGCAGTAGGGGCCGCCGAGGATGCGCGAGATGTCGAGCACGCGGATGCCCGCGAGGGCGCCGGTCGAAGGGGAAGCGGTGGTCATGGGGTGGACTCGGAAGAAGGAGAAGCGGTGCGCGGCACCAGCTTGAAGGTGCCGGTGGCCAGCGCGAGCAGCTCGCCGTCGGCGTTGCGCGCCTCGCCGCGCGCGAAGCACATCGCACGGCCGCGCCGCTCGCACACGGCGGTGGCGATCACGTCGCCGGCGCAGGGCGCGGTGTAGTGCACCGTGATGTCGACGGTGACCACGCCGAAGGCCGTGGGCGCGTGCGAGCGCACGGCACTGGAGAGCGCGCAGTCGAACAGCACGGCGATCGCGCCGCCGTGCACGTCGCCGCGGCTGTTGGTGTGGTCGGCGCTGTAGGGCATGCGCACGCGCGCGCGCTCGTCGCCGATGGCCTCGCCGCGCAGCGCGAAGGCGCGCGCCATCGGCATGGGCAGGCCGAACAGCACGCCGGCGGGCTCGTTGGTGAAAGCGGGGTCCTGCATGCGGCGCACCGTGGGGTCAGTCGAGCAGGCCGCGCTGGCGCAGGCGCGCCACGCGCTCCTTCTCGCGCGCGGTGGTGGCCAGCGCGTAGCGGCGGTACTGCTCGGGGTCCATCGCGTTGGCCTGCTGGTTCAGCTGCTCCAGCACGCGCAGGCCGGCGGGCGATGCCAAGGCTTTGCGGAAGGCGTCGTGCACGGTCTTCACGCGCGCCGGGTCCATGCCGGCCGGGCCGGCGATGCCGTAGGGCGAATCGATGACCGCGTCCACGCCCTGTTCGCGCAGCGTGGGCACTTGCGGGTAGCGCTTGACGCGCTGCGGCGTGAGCATCACGAGGTAGCGCATCTTGCCGGCATCGATGTGCGGCACGGCCACGCCCGAGAGCGGCGCGGCGTCGATGTGGCCACCGAGGATGGCGTTGGTCACTTCGGCGTCGCCCTTGAAGGGCACCATGTTGAGCTGGACCTTCGCCATCTCGGCGGCCTCGTCCATCACGATGCGCGGCGTGCCCACCGCGCCGGTGGCGCCCACGTTGAGCTTGCCGGGGCGGCGCGCGGCGTCGGCCGCGAAGTCCTGCCAGGTCTTCCACGGCGCGTCGGCCTTCACCGCGAGGCCGAAGGTGTAGTCGGACAGCATCACCACGTACGAGAAGCTGCGCGCGGGGTCGAAGGCCACCTTGTTGATGAAGGGCTCGCGGTACACCGAGGCCGGCAGCACGGCCAGCGTGTAGCCGTCGGGCGCGGCGCGCACCAGCGCGGCGGCGCCGTTGGTGCCGCTCGCGCCGGGGCGGTTGTCGAGCACCACGGGCTGGCCGAGGGCCTTGCCGGCTTCTTCTGCCACGGCGCGCAGGTGCTGGTCGGTGGGGCCGCCCGCGGCATACGGAACGATCAGCGTGACGGGGCGTTGCGGATAGGTCTCTGCGGTGGCGGCGCCGGCTGCGGTGAACAGCGCGGCAAGGGCGATCAGGCGTGACAGCCGTTGCGTCTTCATCTTCTTGTCTCCTTGTTTTTTCTTGTGCGTCGTGGCGGTCAGTCGAGCTGCGCGCCGGACTTCTTCACCACGTCCTTCCACTTGGCCGTTTCGCTGCCGATGAACTGCGCGAGCTTTTGTGGCGAGGTGTCCGCCGTGGCTTCCAGGCCCTGCGCGGCGAACATCTGCTTGACCTTCGGCGAGTTGAGCACCTCGGCGAACGCGTGGTTGAGCTTGGTCACGCGGTCGGGCGGCGTGCCGGCCGGCGCGACGATGCCGAAGAACACGCTCACGTCGTAGGGCTTGTGCAGCTGCTCGGTGAGGGTGGGCACCTCGGGCAGCGCCTGCGAACGGGCCGAGGTGGCCACGCCCAGCGCGCGCAGCTTGCCGGCCTTGACGTAGGGCAGCGCGGTGAGGATGTCGGTGAAGGTCATGCTGACCTGGTTGCCCAGCAGGTCGTTGAGTGCGGGCCCCGTGCCCTTGTAGGGCACGTGCAGCAGGTCGGTGCCGGCCACCGAGTTGAACAGCACGCCTGCCAGGTGCGACGAGGCGCCGTTGCCCGACGAGGCGTAGCTGAGCTTGCCCGGGTTGGCCTTGGCATAGGCGACCAGCTCGGCCACGTTCTTCACCGGCAGGGCCGGGTTCACCACCAGGATGTTCGGCAGGTAGCCGACCTGGATCACGGGCGCGAAGCTCCTGGTCGGGTCGTAGCTGATCTTGCGGTACAGGCTCACGTTGATGGCCAGCGGGCCCGAGGTGCCGAACAGCAGCGTGTGGCCGTCGGCCTCGGCGCGCGCCACGTAGTCGGCGCCGATGTTGCCGCCCGCGCCCGCGCGGTTCTCCACGATCATGGGCTGGCCGAGCTTGTCGCGCAGCTCGGCGGCGAGCGTGCGCGCCATCGCGTCGGTCGGGCCGCCGGGCGGGAAGGGCACGACCAGCGTCATGGGCTTGGTCGGGAAGGCGCCGGGCTGGGCCTGCGCGGCGGGCGTGGCTGCCAGCAGCAGCGCGGCGCAGGCGGTGCCCAGGAGGAGGCTGAGTCGTTGTCGCATGGGGTCTTGTCTCCGTTGTTCTCGAAAAAGGGGCTCAGGCCGCTGTGCGTACCAGCGCGGCGTGCCAGTCGGCGGGCAGTGCGTCGGGCGCCAGCGGATCGCGCGGCAGCACGCGGTGCAGCAGCACCAGCTGGGCCCAGCGCAGGCGCGCGGCGGAGCCGCCGGCCGAGGCCTCCCAGGCCATCGCGGCGGCGCTGGTGCAGTGGTACAGCGCCGAGGCGGCCTGGCGCGCGAGCACGTCGCCGCCTTCGCGGGCGGCGGTCTCGGCCAGGGCGCAGGCGCGCGCCATGGTGTCGCGCAGCGCGGCGGCGAAGGCCGGCGTGAGTTCGGTGGCGTCGCCGATGAGCTTCTCGACGTGCGCGCGCAGCACGGGCAGCGAGCCTTCGCGCTTCACGGCGCGGATCACGTCCAGCGCCACGATGTTGCTGGTGCCTTCCCAGATCGAGCCCAGGTGCGCGTCGCGCACGAGGCGCGGGTCGCTCCACTCCTCGATGTAGCCGCAGCCGCCGCGCACTTCCATCGCATCGCCCGTGACCTGGCGCGCGTCGCGGCAGGCGCGGAACTTGATGAGCGGCGTGAGGATGCGCAGCAGCGCGTACGCATCGGGCTCGCCGGCGTCGGAGCGCGCCAGCGCCTGCGCGGTCTGGCAGACCATGGTGCGGGCCTGCTCGGACGGCACGCGCAGCTTGTCGAGCTGGCGCTGCATCAGCGGCATCTGCTCGAGCGCGCGGCCGAAGGCGCGGCGCTCGGAAGCGATGTACTCGGCCTCGGCCACCGCGCGGCGCATCAGGCCGGCAGAACGCACGCCGTTGGACAGGCGCGAGTTGTTGACCATGTCGGCCATCTGCTGGAAGCCGCGGCCTTCCTCGCCCACGAGGTAGGCCACCGCGCCTTCGAGGCGGATCTCGCCGCTGGCCATCGAGCGCGTGCCCAGCTTGTCCTTCAGGCGGATGATGCGGTAGTGGTTGAGGCTGCCGTCGTCGAGCTCGCGCGGCAGCAGGAACAGCGACACGCCCTTCATGCCCGCGGGCGCGTCGTCGGCGCGCGCCAGCACCATCGCAAAGCCGGCGTCGGGGTTGGAGCAGAACCACTTGTCGCCGGCCAGGCGCCAGCTGCCGTCGGCCTGGCGCTGCGCGGTGGTGGCGGTGGCGGCGATGTCGGAGCCGGCGGCCTGCTCGGTCATGAACATCGCGCCCTGCGCCAGCTCGTCGAAGTCGAGCGAGGTCAGGCGCGGCAGGTACTTGGCGACCAGCTCGGGCGCGCCGAACTTCTTCAGCGTGCGCGTGAGCGAGTCGGTCATCGAGACCGGGCAGCACAGGCCGAACTCGGCCTGCACGAACAGGTAGGTCAGCACGTACTTGACCAGCGGCGGCATCTTGCCGGCCCAGCCCAGCGTCTCGTCGCGGTGCGAGATGGCGGCCAGGCCGAATTCGCTGAGCGCCAGGCGCTCCATCTCGACATAGGCCGGGTGCTTGATGACCTTCTGCTCGTCGATGCCGGTGCGCGTGCGCTGCTTCAGCGTGGGCGGGTTGCGGTCGGCGGTGCCGGCCAGGTCGTCCAGCAGGCCGCCCGCCAGGCCGCCCAGGCGCTCGAAGTGCGGGCGCATGTGGGTGCGCAGGGCTTCGGGCAGGTACAGCGCGAGCAGCGTGTGCAGCTCGGTGTCGGTGGTGAAGAGGTTCTGGCCGTGGCGATCGGGGATCGGGTGCGCGGCGGCTGTGGCAGCGGAAGCAGCGGGTGTGGGCATGCGGGCGTCTCCTGGTTCGCCGCATTGTTGAGTTGGCAATGATCCGTGTCTAATATTGATTTGGTCTTGCACGATTTGATTTGACTATTCATGGAACTGCGGCACCTGCGCTACTTCTCCGTGCTCGCCGAAGAGCTGCACTTCGGGCGCGCCGCGCGGCGGTTGGCCATTTCGCAGCCGCCGCTGTCGGTGGCGATCCGCCAGCTCGAAGACTCGGTGGGTGCGCGCCTGTTCGAGCGCAACAGCAAGGAAGTGCGGCTCACGCCCGCCGGCGAGGCGCTGCGCGTGTCGGCGCGGCGCGTGCTGTTGCAGGCCGAAGAGGCCGCGCTGGAGGCGCGCGACGTGGCCACCGGCTCGGCGGGCCGGCTGCGCATCGGCTTCGTGGGCGCCATGCTCTACCGTGGCCTGCCGCCCGCGCTGCGCGCGTTCCAGGCGCGGCATCCGGCGGTGCGCATCACGCTGAGCGAACTCAATTCGGGCGTGCAGATCGCCGAGCTGCTGCACGACCGGCTCGACCTGGGCTTTGTCCACACCAGCCGCATGCCGGCCGAGCTGCAGCACCGGCTGCTGCTGTCGGAGCCCTTCGTGGCCTGCCTGCCCGCGGGCCATGCGCTGGCGCGCAAACGCGTGCTGGCGCCGGCCGACCTGCGCGCGCAGCCCTTCGTGCTGTTCTCGCGCGAGGCCTCACCCGACTACCACGAGCGCATCCTGTCGATCTGCGCCGACGCGGGCTTTCTGCCCGAGGTGCGCCACGAGGTGCGGCACTGGCTGGCCGTGGTGTCGCTGGTGTCGCAGGGCATGGGCGTGGCGCTGGTGCCGCAGGCGATGCGGCACTCGGCGCTGCGCGGCGCGGTGTTCCGCCCGCTCGACCGCGCGGTGGCGCAGTCGGAGGCTTATGGCGTGTGGCGCACCGGGCCGGTCAATGTGCTGGTCGAGCGGCTGCTCGAAGGCGTGGCGCAGAGCCTGGCCGCGAACGCGGCCGGGTGATCACGCGTAGAGGGGCTCTTCGGCCATCTGCTCGCACTGGTCTTCCAGCACGAGGATCTGGCCCTTCCAGTAGTCGCTGGAGCCGAACCACGGGAAGTTGATCGGGAAGATCGGGTCTTCCCAGCGGCGCGCCAGCCAGGCGCTGTAGTGGATGAGCCGCAGCGTGCGCAGCGGCTCGATGAGCGCCAGCTCGCGGCGGTCGAATTCGCGGAACTGCTCGTAGCCGTCGAGCAGGCCCGACAGCTGCGCCGTGCGCTGCGCGCGGTCGCCCGACAGCAGCATCCACAGGTCTTGCACCGCGAAGCCCGTGCGCGCGTCGTCCAGGTCGACGAAGTGCGGGCCGCCGCCGGGGCGGTCGGTGGGCGTCCACAGGATGTTGCCGGGGTGCACGTCGCCGTGCAGGCGCAGCTTGCGGGGCTTGAAGTCGGAGGCCGGCGGCTGCAGCGCGAGGGCGGTGGCGCGGACCATGTCCAGCGCCTCGTTGCAGATCTTTTCCCAGTCGCGCTGCATGTCGAGCGGGATCTTGTCGTTCTCCAGCAGCCAGTCGCGCGAATCGAGGCCGAAGGTCTGCAGGTCGAGCGCGGGGCGGGCCTCGAAGGGCTTGGCGCTGCCTACGGTGTGGATGCGCGCCAGGAAGCGGCCCACCCATTCGAGCACCTCGAAGTTGTCCAGCTCGGGCGCGCGCCCGCCGCGGTAGGGGCTCACGCTGAAGGCAAAGCCGGCGTGGTGGTGCAGCGTCTTGCCGTCGAAGGCCAGCGGCGGCACGGCCGGCACCTCGCCGGCGGCCAGTTCGAGCGAGAAGGCGTGCTCTTCGAGGATCTCGGCCTCGCTCCAGCGGCCGGGGCGGTAGAACTTGAGCACCACCGCAGGATGGGGGTTCGGGTCTTCCAGGTAGACCTGGTAGACCCGGTTTTCATAGGAGTTCAGGCCGGTGAGGCGGCCGTCGCCGTGCAGGCCGAGTGTCGCGAGCGCGTCGAGCACCACGTCGGGCGTGAGGCTCTCGTAAGGATGGGTGTTCGCGGGCGCGACAGAAGAAGGGGTCATGCGGCGATTGTCGCCACATGGGCCCCGCGCGGGTCAGCGAGCGCCCGCTTGTTTGTAAAGCGAAAGGATATGGCCGGTGCGCGGGTCGCCCTTGCCCGCCAGCACCTGCGCGTAGGCGGCCTGAACCGCCTCGCCGCCGTGGTGGTGCTCGGTGTGCAGCCAGGGGTTGCTGGCGTCGGTCACCGTGGCCAGGAAGCGGTGCCACGCGGCCACCATGCGTCGGCCGAACTCGTCGGCGCCCCATTCGGTGGTGCGCTTCTTGATCTGCGCCGGTGCGAAGAACAGCGTGGCGCGCGGGCCGGTCAGGCTCTTGCCCGCGCCCTTGGCGGCGAGCTGCTCCACGTGCGTGCCGCCGATCGAGCTGCTGTACTTGAGGTTGGTGAAGCGCTCGTGGATCGCGGTGCGCAGCTCGCCGTTGCCGGCGAAGTCGATGTACACGCAGGGCGTGTCGGCGGCGATGGTGTCGAGCGCGTCGTAGGTCACCACGCGGTCGTAGCAGCCCAGGCTCTGGCAGAACGCCACGTTGGCGGGCGAGGTAAGGCCGACCACCTCGATGCCTTCGCGCTGGTGCAGCTGGAAGGCCGTGCCGTAGGCCGTCTTGCTCGAGGCGCTCGACAGCAGCATGGTGGTGGCGCCGAAGAAGTCGTTGTCGGCCATGAAGTCGTCGATCAGCCACGAGGTGATGAACAGCGGGCGCAGCAGCGCCTGCAGGTCTTCGGTGTCGGTGGTGTACAGCGGGTCGGCGTTGCAGCGGAAGTACTGGTTGTAGACCGCGGGCAGCTCGGCGCGGTGCGCCGCCGCGTCGGTGAAGCGCGAGGGCGAGAGCCGGTCGGGGCTGAGCACCGCGCTCGTGGACATCGGCCAGTAGCCGTAGAGCCGTTCGCCCACGGCCACGCCCGGGTGCTGCGACTGCACCACGCTCGCGAAGCCCCACACCGGGATGCTGCCCCAGCCTTCTTCCTCGGAGGGAAAGAACTGCCAGTAGCTCATCGCATCGCCGAAGGCGGCGTAGGTGATGTTGTTGGAGGTGAGCGCAAAGCTGTCGATGCGCACGCGCACCTGGCCGTCGGCCAGCGGCCGGTCGGAGGTGTCGGTGTGCAGGCGCGTGGTGGCCAGCTGGTCTTTGCGGATCAGGAGGTGAGTGGTGCTCATGGGGTCGATCTCCACGGGTGTGTGTTGAAGACGGGTGGCGGGACGGGCGAGACGTGCGGCCACATTAGCCAAGCTTGGTGAAAGGCGCTATCTCGGCGTGCGTTTCGGCGTCACCCGTGAGACAGACATGAAAAAAGCGCCCGGGCTTGGGGCCGGGGCGCTTTTTTTCGTGAAACCGTCAGAGCGGAATCAGACGATCGTCAGTTCCACGTCGATGTTGCCGCGGGTGGCGTTCGAGTACGGGCAGACCTGGTGAGCGGTGTCGACCAGCAGCTTCTTCTGTGCGTCGTCCAGGCCGGGCAGCGAGATCGCCAGTTGCACCGAGATGCCGTAGGCCGCGCCGCCGTTCGTCGGGCCGAGGGAAACCTTCGAGTCGATGGCGACTTCTTCCGGCACCTTGACACTGATCTTCGGGCCGACGGCCTTCATGGCGCCGATGAAGCAGGCGGCGTAGCCGACCGCGAACAGCTGCTCGGGGTTGGTGCCGGGCTTGCCCGAGCCGGGCGAGCTCAGCTTGACGTCGATGGCGCCGTCGCTGGACTTGCCGGCGCCGTCACGGCCGCCGACGGTGTGGGCTTCTGCGGTGTAGAGAACTTTGTCGAGCTTGGTGGTCATGGTGATTTCCTTTGGCTTGGGGTGGTGAAAGGGCTTCCTTGGGAGGCCGGGGAGAACTGTGATTGGGTTGTGTGTCAGGCGGCTTTGCGGATGCGGTCGCGCAGGGTCTGGATCTGCTGCGTGAGGGCGATCAGCTCGGGGACGGAGCATTCGGCGGCGGCCATGAGGCACTCGGGGACGTTGGCGGCACGGGACTTGAGCTTGCGGCCTGCGGTGGTGAGCGTGATGTGGACGCGGCGCTCGTCTGCGACGTCGCGGACTCGGGAGACGTAGCCGTTGGCTTCGAGGCGCTTGAGCAGGGGGGTCAGCGTGCCGGAATCTAGCGAGAGACGCTCGCCGAGGGCGGAGACGGTGGGGCCGTCTTGCTCCCAGAGGGCGAGCATCACGAGGTATTGGGGGTAGGTGAGCTGGAGCTTTTCTAGCAACGGCTTGTAGAGGCGGGTCATTGCCAAGGAGGCGGAGTAGACGGCGAAGCAGAGCTGGTTGTCTAGCTTGAGCATCTCGTCTTGGTGGGGTTTCGTTGGCATGGCTCAAATTGTAGTTCGCAATTGAATTGTGTGCAATGTAGTTGTTTTGGATTGGTTTTGGGGTTTGCTTCCCGGGGCCGGGAGTTCCGCCCGGCGGCGGACTCACTTTCTTTTGCTTCGCCAAAAGAAAGTAAGCAAA
>NZ_JBYSZY010000089.1:0-17868 GCF_058787635.1 Variovorax sp. FW305-3-2-15-B-LB1
GCCACACACCGATGAGCGCCACCCCACCCACGACGCCCGCCGACCCCGTCTTTGCCGCGCGCATGGCTGCCTTGCGGCGCAACTTTCCGTTCTCGCTGCTCGGCGTGATGCTCACCGCGGGGCTGGTGGTGGTGGCGCTGTGGGGCGCGGTTGCGCACGAGCAGCTGCTGGCCTGGGTGGGCGCCAACGCGGTGCTGACGGCGGCGCGCGCGTGGCAGGTGACGCGCTACCGGCAGGCCGAGCACGATGCGGGCGCACTGCGGCGCTGGCGGCGCGGCGCGATGGGGGGTGCGGTGCTCGGCGGGTTGCTGTGGGGGCTGCCGCTGGCGGTGTGGATGCTGCAGGTGTCGCTGCCGCAGCAGATGTTCATCGTGGTGGCGATGCTCACCATGGGCACGGGCGCGATCTACGCCTACTGCATCGACCTGGGCCTGCTCTACGGTTTCCAGGTGACGTACTTCGCGCCCGCGATCCTCGCGATGGCCACGCTCGACGACGTGCTGCTGCGCGTGATGTCGGCGGCCGGCGTGCTCTACCTGTTCGTCACGCTGGCCTTCGCGCAGCGCATGTACCGCACGCAGGTCGACTCGCTCGAGCTGCGTTTCGAAAACCTCTACCTGCTGCGCCAGCTGCGCCTGGAGAAAGACGCGGCCGAGCGCAGCGACCTCGCCAAGTCGCGCTTCCTTGCCGCCGCCAGTCACGACCTGCGCCAGCCGGTGCATGCGCTGAGCCTGTTCGTGGGCGTGCTGCGCGGGCAGGCGCTGCCGGCGGCGAGCCGGCACGTGGTCGACAGCATCGGCCGCGCCGCCGCGGCGATGGGGCTGCTGTTCGAAGGCCTGCTCAACATCTCGCGGCTCGACGCGGGCGTGGTGCGCGTGAAGGCGCGCCCGTTTGCGCTGGCGCGCCTGCTCGACCAGATCCAGCTGGAATTCGCGCCGCAGGCGGCGGGCAAGGCGCTGTCGCTGCGCTTGCGCGCGGGCGATGCGGTGGTGCATTCCGACCCCGCGCTGCTCGACCGCGTGCTGCGCAACCTGGTGGAGAACGCGATCCGCTACACGGCGCGCGGCGGCGTGCTCATCGGCTGCCGCCGCGCGGGCGCCGACGCGCTGCGCATCGAGGTGTGGGACACCGGCCCCGGCATTCCGCCCACCGAGCAGGAGCAGGTGTTCTGGGAGTTCCACCAGCTCGGCAACCCCGAGCGCGACCGCACCAAGGGGCTGGGCCTGGGCCTGGCCATCGTGCGCCGCACGGCCGCGCTGCTGGGCCATCAGCTGGCGCTGCGCTCGCGCGTGGGCCGGGGCACGGTGTTCTCGGTGACGGTGCCGCTGGCGCGCCAGGCGCTGCCCGCGCCCGAGGCACCGCCTGCGCCGCTGCCGGCCGACACCGGCCGCCTCGTGCTCGTGGCCGAGGACGACGGCGAAAGCCGCCTGGGCCTGCAGCTGCTGCTCGAAAGCTGGGGCCTGCGGGTGATCGCGGCCGAAGGCGGCGACGAGCTGCTGGCGCTGGCCGCGCGCCAGGCCAGCAAGCCGGCGCTCATCGTCAGCGACTACCGCCTGCGCGCGGGGGAGACCGGCATCGACGTGGTCGACCGCCTGCACGAGGAATACAACGACGACGCGATTCCCGCGCTGATCGTGAGCGGCGACACCGATCCGCGCCGCCTGAGCGACGTGGCGGCGCGCGGCTGGCAGATGCTGCACAAGCCGGTGGACCCGGCGCAGCTGCAGGCGACGGTGTCGCAGCTGATCGCGCCCTAGAAACCGCGCACGGCCAGGCGATTCCCCCGCATCGGCTGCTGCTGTGTGGAGCAGTGCACGGCGCCACCGCCCAGCGAGATCGCATCGATGGGCAGCAGCTCGACGCGGCGACCTGGGAACGCACGCGCGAACACCTCGCGCGCCTGCGCATCGCGCGGCACGCCGAAGGCGGTCGAGATCACCGCGCCGTTGACGAGGATGTAGTTCGAATAGAGGTCGCAGAAGCGCGCGCTGCCGTAGGTGTGCACGTCGCGCGGCACGGGCAGGTCGAGGAGCTCGAAGCGACGGCCGCACGCGTCGGTCGCCAGTTCGAGCGCGCGGCGGTTCTCCTGCATCGCGCGAAAGTAGTCGCCCTGGTCGGGGTCGGCCGCATTGAAAAGAATGCAGGCCGGCGCAATGAACGACGCGATGCCGTCGATGTGGCCGTCGGTCTCCACCTCGGCCGCATGGCCCGGCAGCCAGACGATCTTCTGCACGCCCAGCATGCGCCGCAGCTCGGCCTCGATCTCCGTTTTGCGCAGGCCCGGGTTGCGGTTGGGGTGCAGCAGGCAGCTCTCGGTGGTGAGCAGCGTGCCCTGCCCGTCCACGTAGAAGGCGCCGCCTTCGAGCACCATGTCCGAACGCACCAGCGGCACGCCGGCCAGCGCAGCGATGTCGGCGGCGGCGCGCTGGCAGCCGTCATGCGGGTGGTACTTCTCGCCCCATGCGTTGAAGCGGAAGCCCGCCGCCGTTTGGCTGACATGGTGTTCGTCGACGAGGAAGATCGGACCGCAGTCGCGCAGCCAGTTGTCTTCGGCCGCGATGGGCACCACGCGCACCTGCGGGCCGCAGACCGCGCGGGCCGCGTCGGCCAGCGGTGCATGCGCGGCCACGATGCAGCGCTGGTAGCGCGCGATGGTGCGCGCCAGCAGGCCGAACGCGCGGCAGACCGCGTCGTAGTGCGTGCCCCACAGGGCTTCGCGGTGGTCGAGCACCGGCCAGCCCAGCCAGGTGGCGGCCATCGGCTCCCATTCGGCGGGCATGCGCAGGCCGGCGCGGCGAGCGTCGAAATCGTTGGAAATCAAAGGGTCCTTCAGAAGAAATTGCAGGGACGCTCACTCTGACTTGAATTCCTTCGATGAAAAAGCGACATTTCTTGGCTGAACTCATCGACCCCATTCATATGTCCAACACCCGGCTGCCCTCTTTCAAGTTCCTCATCGGCTTCGAGGCGGCGGCCCGCCTGGGCAACTACTCGCGCGCGGCGGAAGAGCTGTTCGTCTCGCAGTCCGCCGTCAGCCACCAGATCTCGCAGCTGGAGCAGCAGGTCGGCCAGCCGCTGTTCCGGCGCAAGGGACGCGGCGTGGAGCTGACGGTGGCGGGCAGCCTGCTGCTGGACAGCGTGGGCAAGTCGCTCGAGCACATCCGCAACGGGCTGGCCCGCATCGAGACCTACATGGACGACCGGCTCGTCACGCTGGTGTGTCCCGCCCCCGTGGCCAGCGGCTGGCTGCAGCCGCGTGTCGACCGGCTGCTGCAGGCGCACCCCGAGCTGTGCCCGATCATCTCGGTCGACGAGAGCGCGCGCTTCATCGACGAGCTCGACGTGGACATCGCCATCACCCGCGCGCCGCTGCGGCAGGAAGGCGTGTTCGAGGTGCCGCTGCTCACCGACGAACTCGTGGCCGTCGGCCCGCCCGCTCAGAACGAAGACGCCAACCTCGGCCTGCTGTGCCTCGAAGAAGACCTCACGAGCGACCGCATCGGCCCCTTCATCCGCGCGCATTTCGGCGGCCTGCGCAAGGCCGCGATCTACGACGACCCGCGCCTGGTGCTCGACGCGGCCTTGCGCGGCCGGGGCATCGCGCTGGTGTCGCGCCTGCTGGCCGACGACGCCTTGCGCACGGGGCAATTGCGGCAGTTGCCGGACACCCCGAGCCTGCCGCTGGGCACCCTCTGGATCGCGTGCGCCGAGGGCCCCTCACGCCTGCCGCTGGTGCGGGAGGTGTTCGACAGCCTGCGGCTGTTTGCGCAGGAAGACGCTGACGATATGAGCCAGATCGATCAATCCCTTTAAAAGACATCAATTGTGTAGATAGATAGGCGTCGACAGAATCCGGGGCTTCCTAGAACTTAGTAATAACCCTGATTCCAATGACAACGCGACGCACTCTCCTGGGCCTGGGCGGCCTGGGCCTTTTCGGTGGACTCGTGACCGCCTGTGGCGGCGGCGGTGGTGGGAGCGGCAGCGGCATGCTGCCGCCCTTCCCCGTGCCCATGCCAACCCCTTCGCCTGCACCCGCCCCGGCACCTGCGTCCGGCTGGCGCATGCCCGACGAAGGCGACGCCCACCGCGCCGTGTGGATGGCCTTCGCCGCGCGCGAATCCATCTGGACCGCCGAGATGCGCCAGCCGGTGTTCCAGGCGTTGGCGCGCATCGCCAATGCCATCAGCGTCTACGAACCGGTCAAGATGCTGGTGAACCCCGCGGATGCTTCCACGGCCCGCCAACTGTGCGGCTCCAACGTGCACCTGATCGAACACGCCATCGACGACCTCTGGATGCGCGACACCGGCTGCGTCTTCGTGCGCAACGCCCGTGGCGAGCGCGCCGCCGTGAGCTTCAACTTCAACGGCTGGGGCAACCAGCAGGCCCATGCACGCGACGCCACGGTGGCCGCGCGCATGGCCGAACTCACGGGCGTGCCGCTGCTGCGCAGCAGCCTCGTGATGGAAGGCGGCGGCATCGAGGTCGACGGCCAGGGCACGGCGATCATCACGGAGAGCTGCGTGCTCAACAAGAACCGCAACCCGGGCGTCAGCAAGGCCGACGCGGAGGCCGAACTCAAGCGCATGCTGGGGCTGGACAAGATCATCTGGCTGCCGGGCATCGCGGGCCGCGACATCACCGACGGCCACACCGACTTCTATGCGCGCTTTCTCAAGCCCGGCGTGGTCGTGGCGGCGCTGGACACCGACCCGAAATCGTACGACCACGCCGTGACCCACCGCCACCTGGAGCTGCTGACCGGCGCCACCGATGCGCGCGGGCGCCCCCTGCAGATCGTCACGCTGAAGACGCCGAGCCAGGTGCGCCCCACCTTTGCGCGCAAGGAGTTCGCGGCCGGCTACGTCAACTTCTTCCTCACCGACAAGGCGGTGTTCCTGCCCGAGTTCGGCGACGCCGTGGCCGACAGCGCGGCCCGCGCCGCACTGGCCGCGCACCTGCCCAGCCACCAGATCGTGCAGCTGGACATCGACGCCATCGCCGCGGGCGGCGGCGGCATCCACTGCACGACGCAACAGGAACCGGCGTGATGCCGCGCCCGCTCCCCTGATTCCGGAGACCGACATGCACCTTCCCCTGACCCGCCGCCGCCTGCTGCACGGCATGGGCCTGGCGCCCCTGGCCTCGCTGGGCCTGGTCGCCACGGCCGCAGCACCCGACACCTGGCACATGCCCGACGAGGGCGACGCGCACCGCGCCACCTGGATGTCCTTCGGCCCCAGCGAACGGGTCTGGGGGCGGCGCCTGCTGAAGCCGGCGCGCGAGCACCTGGCGCAGATCGCCCGCACCATCGCCGCCTTCGAGCCCGTGCACCTGCTGGTGCGCGAGCAGGAGCACGACCTGGCGGCGCGGCTGTGCGGCAACCGTGTGACGCTCGAGGTGCAGCCGGTGGACGACCTCTGGATGCGCGACACCGGCCCCGTGTTCGTGCGCAACGGCGCGGGCGAATGGGCCGGCGTCGATTTCAACTTCAACGGCTGGGGCAACAAGCAGTCGCATGCGCGCGACGCCGAAGTGGCCGAGTACGTGACCGACGCCGCCGAGGTGCAACGCCTGCGCACGCGGCTCGTGCTCGAAGGCGGCGGCATCGAGGTCGACGGCGCGGGCACGGCCATCATCACCGAGAGCTGCGTGCTCAATGCCAACCGCAACCCCGGCCTGCGCAAGGAGGCCTGCGAGGCCGAGCTGAAGCGCCTGCTGGGCCTGCGCAAGATCATCTGGCTGCCGGGCATCGCGGGCCGCGACATCACCGATGGCCACACCGATTTCTATGCGCGCTTTGCCGCACCGGGCGTGGTGGTCGCGGGCCTGGACGACGACCCCGACTCCTACGACCACGCCGTGACCCGGCGCCACCTGGAGATCCTGCGCCAGGCCACCGATGCACGCGGCCAGCGCCTGCGCGTGGAAGTGCTGCGCGGCCCGGAGACGGTGCGCAGCACCTACGAGTCGGACGAGTTCGCGGCGGGCTACATCAACTTCTATGTCTGCAACGGCGCCGTCATTGCGCCGCAGTTCGGCGATGCGCGCGCCGACGGCAACGCCCGCGCGCTGCTGCGCGAACTGTTCCCCAAGCGCGAGATCGTGCAGCTCGACATCGACGCCATTGCCGCGGGCGGCGGCGGCATCCACTGCACGACGCAGCAGCAGCCGCGCTGACGGTGTTGCGGCACTGCTAGCGCGGGCGCCCGAGCATCCCCGCGCGCCGCGCCGCGATCACGGCCTGCGTGCGGCTGGTCACGCCGAGCGCGCCGAAGATCGCCGAGATGTGCGCCTTGATCGTCTTCTCGCTGGTGGCCAGGCGCAGCGCGATCTCGGCGTTGCGCAGCCCTTCGCACAACAGCTGCAGCACCTCGGCCTGCCGCGCCGTGAGCGTGCTCAGCACGTCGGTGGGCGTCGACAGCACGGGCAGCGACGCACCGCCCGCCGGCGAGGCCTGCACCACGTTCTGCTCGCCCGCCATGACGCGGCGCAGCGCGTCCATGAGCTGCTGGCTGTCGGCCGACTTGTGCACGAAGCCTTGCGCGCCGGCGTCCAGTGCGGTGTCGATGTCCTGCGGGTCTTCGGAGGCCGAAAGCACCAGGATGCGCAGGCCGCCGCGCCGCCGGTGCAGCTCGGCCAGCAGCGCCGCGCCGCCGAGGTCGGGCAGGTAGTAGTCGGTCATCACCGCGTCGAGCCGGGGCAAGGTGGCGAGCGCCTCGAGCGCTTCGGCGCCGTTGCGGGCCGTGGCGACGGTCATCGTCGGCTCGGCTTCGCGCAGCGCGAGGAACAGGCCTTCGCGAAACATCGCGTGGTCGTCGATCAACAGGATGGTGGCGGGCATCCTTCGATTCTGGCGGCAACCGGCGTCGAACCCCACGGTTCCCCGTGGGTGCCGGAGGAAACCCGCCGGGTATCGCCCTCAGCGGTCGGCGCGCGGACGGCGCGCCGCCGCCGTGCGCGAGGCCGGCCGGGGCGACACGCGCGATGCCGCGCGACGGTGGCGCAGCACGCGCGACCCTCGGCGCCCTGGCGGTGCCGATGTCGGTGCCTGCCGGTGGGCCTCGAACCGCGCCTCCTTCTGCTTCAGGTAGTGCATGAGCACGTGCGAGACCATGTTCAGCCCGATGGTGCCGAACGCCGCCGGAAAGATGTACAGCGCGATCGACAGCTCCGACGAGAAGACCAGGTCGTCCGCCAGCGAGGGCGTGGCCTGCGCCAGCCGCGCCAGTGCGCGCAGCAGGAAGATGTCCGCGCCCGCCAGCGCGATCAGGAGCAGGCCGAAGGCCAGCACGGTGGTCTTGGAGAACTCGCGCCGCACGAACAGCGTGACGAAGATCGCGGCGGGCAGCACCAGCGAGCACAGCACCAGCGCCCAGAAGCGGACCTCGGTGAATATCGTCGCGTCTGAAAGCAGGTGCATGGGCAGAGCGTGGAAGGGCGGGCGCAGGGTCGAGCGCTCCGAAGGCGCATTGGGCCACGGGCTGCGCGTTGCAATTTGTCCGCCGGGTGAAGCATCGGTAAAGCCACTTGGGGGCGCCCACGGCAGGGGAAACCCGTGGGGCCCGACCCCGGGGTCGCTGGCCACAATGCCGGTGCGCGCATCGGCGCACGGGCATCCTCACATCCAACGACAAGAAGGACCAGAAGCCATGGCGGAATTCGACTACGTGATCGTGGGCGGCGGCTCGGGCGGCGCCACGCTGGCCTCGCGCCTGAGCGAGGACCCGTCGGTGACGGTCTGCCTCATCGAGGCCGGCGGCGACGGCCGCGGCATCCTCGTGCGGGCGCCGGCCGCCGTGGTCGCGATGCTGCCGGGCCGTCCGCGCATCAACAACTACGCCTACCAGACCGTGCCCCAACCCGGTCTGAACGGGCGGCGCGGCTACCAGCCGCGCGGGCGCTGCCTGGGCGGCTCCAGCGCGATCAACGCCATGCTCTACGTGCGCGGCCACCGCGAGGACTACGACGACTGGGCGCGTTCAGGCTGCGTCGGCTGGAGCTTCGACGAGGTGCTGCCGCACTTCCTGCGCGCCGAAGGCAACCAGCGCGGCGCCAGCGCGCTGCACGGCGCCGACGGCCCGCTGCAGGTGTCGGAGCAGCAAAGCCCGCGCGCCATCACCGAGGCCTTCGTGCGCGCCGCCGCCGAGTGCGGCATTGCGCGCAACGACGACTTCAACGGCCCCGAGCAGGAAGGCGCGGGGCTCTACCAGGTGACGCAGTTCCACGGCGGTGCGAAGAACGGCGAGCGCTGCTCGGCCGCTGCGGCCTACCTGCACCCGGTGATGGACCAGCGCCCCAACCTCTCGGTGCTGACCGGCACGCAGGCCCTGCGCGTGGTGCTCGAAGACCGGCGCGCGGTGGGCGTCGAGGTGCGGCGCGGCGGCAACGTCGAAACCATTCGCGTGCGCCGCGAGGTGGCGCTGTGCGGCGGCGCCTTCAACTCGCCGCAGCTTCTGATGCTCTCGGGCATCGGCGACCCCGACGAACTCGCGCGCCACGGCATCGAAGTGCGGCATGCGCTGCGCGGCGTGGGGCAGAACCTGCAGGACCACTGCGACTTCATCGTCGCCTACAAGTCGAAGCAGACCGACATGTTCGGCATCGGCCCGGTCGGCGGGCTGCACCTGCTGAAGGCCATCGGCCAGTGGCGCCGCGACGGCACGGGCCTGGTCGCCACGCCCTTTGCAGAAGGCGGCGCCTTCATCAAGTCGTCGCCCGAGCTGCGCCGGCCCGACCTGCAACTGCACTTCGTGATCGCGATCACCGACGACCATGCGCGCAAGCTGCATGCGGGCTTCGGCTTCTCGTGCCATGTGTGCGTGCTGCGCCCCAAGGGCCGGGGCGACGTGCGGCTGAACGACGCCAGCCCCGACTCCGCGCCGCGCATCGACCCGCGCTTCCTGGCCGACCCGGAAGACATGGCGCTGCTGCTGCAGGGCGTGAAGAAGACGCGCGAGATCATGCGCGCGCCCGCGCTCGAAAAATACCGCCACCGCGAGGTCTACACCGCCGACGCCCACACCGACGCGCAGCTCGAGCAGCACATCCGCGCGCGCGCCGACACCATCTACCACCCGGTGGGCACCTGCAAGATGGGCGTGGATGCGATGGCGGTGGTCGACCCGCAGCTGCGCGTGCACGGCATCGCAGGCCTGCGCGTGGTCGATGCCTCGGTGATGCCGACGCTGATCGGCGGCAACACCAACGCGCCGACGATCATGATCGCGGAGCGCGCGGCCGGCTGGATGCGCGGGCCGGCCTCCTTCGCGGCATCCGCTACGGCAGTGCCGTCGATGAGCCTCGCACCATGAGTTCACCGGGCAGCAGCAGCTGACGCGGCGCCGCGTCGAGCCCACGCAGGCGCTCGATGAGGCAGGTGGCCGCCGCGCGGCCGATCTCGTCGGTCGGCTGCGCCACGGTGCTCAGACCCGGACCGATGAGCGACGCCCATTCGGGATCGTCGAAGCCCACGAAGCCCAGGTCGGCGCCGAAGCGCCAGTCCAGCCGCGCCATGGCCTGCGCCACGCGCAGCGTGACCACGGCATTGCCCGCGACCACCGCCGCGCGGCGGCCGCGCTTGGCGCGCTGGCGCAGCGCACGCAAGGCCTCGTCGAGCGCGTCGTTCTCGCCCTCGACCGATTCGAAGACCTCGCCCGCCACGCGCGGCTCGTGCGCGGCCACGCAGGCGCCGAACGCCGCCGTGCGCTCGCGTCGCGAGCTCACGCCCTTCTGCGGCTCGGTGACATACAGCAGTTCGCGGTAGCCGCCCTCGACCAGGTGGCCGCAGGTGTCGCGCATGGCGGCGTGGTTGTCGAGCGAGACGAAGTCGGTGTGCATGCCCGTGTGCCGGCGGTCGACCAGCACCGCCGGCTTGCCGTGCAGCGTGACCGCGTCGACCACGTTGCTGCCGCGCCCCAGCGTGTTGAGGATGAAGCCGTCGACCTGGTAGCCCGCGAGCGCATTGATGGCCTCGCGCTCGCGTTCGCTCTCGTTGCCGAGGTTGAACAGCATCACGAGGTAGCCGGCGTCCTGGCAGGCCTTCTCGGCGCCGCGCAGCACGGCCACCGAGTACGGGTTGGTGATGTCGGCCACGATCAGGCCGATGAGCCGCGAGCGGCCGTGGCTCAGCGCCTGCGCCATCGGGCTGGGCGAGTACGCCAGCTTGGCGATGGCGGCCTCGACGCGCGCGGCGATGTCGGGGCTCAGCAGGCGTTCGCGGTGGTTCAAAAAGCGCGAGACGGTGGCCTTCGAGACGCCCGCGGCCTCGGCGACGTCGGCGATGGTGGCGCGGCCTGTGGGCTTCATGTCAGGCGGCGGCGGTGTCGTAGGGTGCCGTGGGCTTCTGCCCGGCCAGCACCTGCAGCAGGTTGGTCGTGGCCAGCGCGGCCATCGCGTGGCGCGTCTCGTGCGTGGCCGAGCCGATGTGCGGCAGCGGCGTGACGCGCAGGTGCGTGCGCAGCGGCGAGTCGGCCGGCAGCGGCTCCTTCGCGAACACGTCGAGGCCGGCGGCGCGCAAGGTGCCGTGGTCCAGCGCGTCGAGCAGCGCGGCTTCGTTCACGGTGGCACCACGGCCGCCGTTGATGAACGAGGCGCCCGGCTTCATGCGCGCAAAGAAAGCGGCGTCGATCATGCCGCGCGTGGCGTCGGTCAGCGGCAGCATCGCGAGCACGATGTCGGCGCGCGCGAGCAGGTCGTCCAGCGGCGTGTGCGTGGCGCGGCCTTGCAGCTCGGGCGCCTGCGCGGCCAGGTCGACCGGTCGGCGCGCGTGGTACAGCACCGGCATGCCGAAGCCCAGCGCGGCGCGGCGCGCCACGGCCTGGCCGATGCGGCCAAAGCCGAGGATGCCCAGCGTCTTGCCATGCACGTCGGTGCCGAAGAATTCCTCGCCGATGTTCTTCGTCCAGCGGCCTTCGCGCACCATCGTCGACAGCTCGACCACGCGCCGCTGCGTGGCCATGAGGATCGCGAACACCGTGTCGGCCACCGTCTCGGTGAGCACGTCGGGCGTGTGGCACAGCACGATGCCGCGCTTGTGCAGTTCGGCCAGCGGGTAGTTGTCGACGCCGACCGACACGCTCGAAATCACTTCGAGCTGCGGCGCCGCATCGAGCAGCGCGGCGTCGACGTTGTAGCTCGAACCGATCAGCCCGTTCGCGGTGGCAAGCGCAGCGGCAAAGGCCTCGGGCGCCTTGCGCGGATCGGCCACGGTGACGTGGTGCACCGCCTGCAGCCGTGCCAGCTGGTCTTCGGGCAGGGCCCGGAACACCAGCACGTTCTTCTTGGTCATCACAGTCCCGCTTCTTCGAGTTGCGCCCGCGTCGGCAGGCCTTCGGTGTCGCCGAGCACCTGCACGGCGCGCGCGCCGATCCAGGCGCCGCGGCGCACCGCGTCGGGCACGCTGCGGCCTTCGAGCAACGCGCTCACCACGCCGGCCGCAAAGCCGTCGCCCGCGCCCACGGTGTCGATCACTTCCTTCACCGGGAAGCCGTCGACATGGCCGGTGCCGGCCACGTCGCTGTCGTAGTAGGCGCCGGCTGCGCCGAGCTTGACGACGACCAGCCTCGCGCCGCGTTCACGGTAGAACTTCGCGACGTCTTCGGGCTTGTCGTGGCCCGTGAGCAGCAGGCCTTCTTCGATGCCGGGCAGCACCCAGTCGGCGCGCGACGCGAGTTCGTTCACCCAGTGGCGCATCGTTTCGGTGGACGACCACAGCGTGGGCCGCAGGTTGGTGTCGAACGAGATGGTGCGGCCGGCCGCGCGCATCACGTCCATCGACTTGAGCGCGGCCTGCAGGCTGGTCTCGGAGATGGCGGCGAACACGCCGGTGGCGTGCAGGTGGCGCGCCGAACGCAGCCAGGCTTCGTCGACATCGGCCGGGCCCATGTGGCTGGCGGCCGAGCCCTTGCGGTGGTACTCGATCGGCGGGTCGCTGCCGTCGGTGACGCGGCCCTTGAACTGGAAGCCGGTGCGCTGCGTCGCGTCGGTGATCACGTGCGAGCAGTCGATGCCCTCGGCGCGCATCGCGGCCAGCAGCGCGCGGCCCATCGAATCGGTGCCCAGGCGGCTGGCCCAGCCCACCTTCAGGCCCAGGCGCGACAGGCCGATGGCCACGTTGGTCTCGGCGCCGGCGGTGCGCTTGTGGAACGACTGGGCGTCTTCCAGCGGGCCCGGCCGGTCGGCCACCAGCAGCAGCATGGCTTCGCCGAACAAGGCGACATCGAAAGCGGTGGGTTCCGTCATGTGTGTATCCCTACGCCCGTGCGGCGCGGATGAAGTCGATCTGCGTGCGGGTGACGGCCAGCAGGTCGTCGCCCACCAGAGGGTATTCGATGGCGTGCGGCACGTCGGCCGGCAGTGCGCGCAGCACCGCGCGCCACGGCGCGACCGAATCGCCCAGCGGCACCGCCACCCATTTGTGCGGCAGGCGCTGCGCGCCCTTGCAATGCACGTAGCGCACGCGGTGGCCCAGTGCCTGCGCGGCCTGCAGCGGGCACTCGCCGAGCCAGTGCCAGTTGCCCATGTCGAAGGTCATGCCCAGCGGCACGCCGGCGCGGTCGGCCACGTCGAAGAAGGCCTGCAGCGCGGCCAGCGTGCCGGCGCGCACCGTCTGGTCGTTCTCGATCAGCAGCTCGACGCGGGTTTCGGCCAGCGCCACCTTCAGGCCCCAGAGCGAACCGTGCGACGAAGCCTGGAAGTCGCCGATGGACATCTTGAGCCGCTTCGCGCCCACGCGCGTGGCGGCGGCGATGCCGCGTTGCAGCGCGGCGCTGTCGAGCCAGCCGCCTTCGGCCCACAGGCCCTCGGGGCTGGAGTAAACGGTAGCCAGGCCATTGAGCGCGGGCAGTTCGGTGTCGGCATCGCGCAGCATCTCGCCGCGCACTTCCACCGCATCGGCACCGGCCGCGCGCGAAAGTTGCGAGCACCAGAGCTGGCCGTGCCGCCCCACCTCGGCCGCACCGAAGGACGACAGAGAAATCAGGACTTCGAAGGCCATCAGTGGGCTTGGTGCGAGCTGAGGATTTGCCCGAGGAACTGGCGCGTGCGCTCGTCCTTGGGGTTGCCGAAGAACTCCTGCGGCGGTGCCTGCTCGACGATCTTGCCGTCGGCCATGAAGATCACGCGGTCGGCCACGCTGCGGGCAAAGCCCATTTCGTGCGTGACGCACAGCATGGTCATGCCGTCTTCGGCCAGGCCGATCATGGTGTCGAGCACTTCCTTGACCATCTCGGGGTCGAGCGCGGAGGTGGGCTCGTCGAACAGCATGATCTTGGGCGACATGCACAGCGCGCGCGCAATGGCCACGCGCTGCTGCTGGCCGCCCGAGAGCTGGCTCGGGTACTTCTTCGCCTGCTCGGGAATGCGCACGCGCGTGAGGTACTTCATGGCCACCTCTTCCGCCTGCGCCTTGGTCATGCCGCGCGAGCGCATCGGCGCCAGCGTGCAGTTCTCCAGGATGGTGAGGTGCGGGAAGAGGTTGAACTGCTGGAACACCATGCCGACTTCGGCACGCACCGCGTCGACGTTCTTGCCGCCCGCGGTGAGGTCGATGCCATCGACCACGATGCGGCCTTTTTGCACCGTCTCGAGCCGGTTGATGCAGCGGATGAGCGTGGACTTGCCCGAGCCCGAGGGCCCGCAGATCACGATGCGCTCGCCCTGGCGCACCGACAGGTCGATGCCGGTCAACACCTGGAATTCACCGTACCACTTGTTGACCGCTTCCATGCGGATGATCGATTCCGTCGTCATGCCAGGGATTCCTTCAAGCGCTTTCGCTTATTGCATCTTCGGGAGGTCGGCCTGCAGCCACTTCTGGTAGAGCTTGTTCAGCTCGCCGTTGGCGGTGTTCTTCTGCACGAATTCGTTCACCGCCTTGTGCAGCTCTTCCTGGCCCGGACGCATCGCGATGCCCATCGACTGCTGCACCAGCGTGAACTTGTTTTCGAAGGTGTTGGCCGGCACGCGCTTGGCGATCTGCGCTGCCACGGTGACCGAGCAGCCAATGGCATCGACCTGGCCCGAGATCAGCGCCTGCATGGCCGAGGCGTCGTCGTCGAAGCGGCGGATCTCGGTGCCTTCCGGTGCGGCCTTGGTCACGGCCACGTCTTGCGTCGAGGCGCGGGCCACGCCCACGCGCAGGCCCTTCAGGTCGCCTGCCGCCTTGATGGAGGTCTTGGTCGCGCCGTACAGCACGATGGTCGCAGCGGCATAGGGCTGCGAGAACTGCACCTGCTTGGCGCGCTCGGGCGTCACGGCCAGCGAAGCCACCAGCAGGTCGACCTTGTTGGTCAAGAGGAACGGAATGCGGTTCGGGCCGGTGACCGGCACGATGTTGGCCTTGACGCCCCAGTCCTTGGCCAGCAGCTTGGCCACGTCGGCGTCGTAGCCGTCGGGCTGGTTCTTCGCGTCGGTGGTGCCGTAGGGCGGGAAGTCGACCAGCATGCCGATGGTGATCTCGCCCTTCTTCTTGATGTCGGCCATGCTTTGTGCCGAAGCGAAGGGAGCGAACACGGTCAGCGCGGCGCCGAGGCCCAGGGCTGCGATGGCAGCGCGGCGGGTGGTGGTAACGGTCATTGGATGTGTCTCCTGAATAAAGAAAGGAAGCGACGAGAAAGGAAAAGCGAAAAGGGTCAACGTGCGAGCGCCTGGGCGCGCTTGCGCTCCATGCGCGCCGCCAGCAGCGACAGCGGCCAGCAGATCACGAAGTAGATGGCGGCCACCACCGAGAACACGATGAGCGGCTGGAAGGTGGCGTTATTGACGATCTGCCCGGCGCGCGTGACCTCGACGAAACCGATGATGGCCGCGAGCGACGTGCCCTTGATGATCTGCACCAGGTAGCCCACCGTGGGCGCCAGCGCGATCTTGAAGGCCTGCGGCAGCACCACGTCGCGCATGCGTGCCACGTAGTGCAGGTTCAGCGCCTGCGCCGCCTCCCACTGGCCGCGCGGAATGGCCTGGATGCAGCCGCGCCAGATTTCGCCCAGGAAGGCCGCGCTGTTCAGCACCAGCGCCACGCCTGCGGCGACCCACGGGTTGATGTCCAGCCCCAGCACCGGCGCGCCGAAGAACACCAGGAACAGCTGCAGCAGCAGCGGCGTGCCCTGGAAGATCTGGATGAAGGTGGTCGACACGGCGCGCGCCCACGTCGATTCCGACGTGCGCATCAGCGCGATGAGCAGCCCCAGGATGGCGCCGCCCACGAAGGCGATGGCCGACAACGCCAGCGTCCACTGGGCGGCTTCGAGGATGAAAAGGAATTCGGGAAAACCGAAGGTGCGCATGGCGTGTGCTCCGTCCGTCGTGGTCAGTCAGTTACCGGCGGTCCGGGTAGTTGAGCGTGCGCTTGTAGATCAGCTTGAACATGGCCGAGAAGGCCAGTGCCAGCGCGAGGTAGATGGCCGCGACCACGATGTAGATCTCGAAGCTGCGGAAGGTCTGCGACTGCAGGTTGGCGGCCACCGAGGTCAGATCGTCGGCCGAGATGACCGACACCACCGCCGAGCTCAGCATCAGCAAAATGAACTGGCTCGTGAGCGCCGGGTAGATCGCCTTCAGCGCGGGCTTGATGATCACGAAGCGGAAGATTTCCCAGGGCTTGAGGTTGAGCGCGCGGCCCGCCTCGATCTGGCCCTTGGGAATCGACTCGATGCCCGCGCGGATGATCTCCGTGGCGTAGGCGCCCAGGTTCACCACCATCGCCACCAGCGCGGCCGTCTGTGGCGACCAGCGCAGGCCGATGGCCGGCAGCGCGAAGAAGAAGAAAAACAGCTGCACGAGGAACGGCGTGTTGCGGATCACCTCGATGTAGGCATTGACGAGGAAGCGCAGCCAGCCCGGCCCCGAGGTCTTGCCCCAGGCACAGAAGATGGCCGCCACCAGCCCCAGCAAGGTGGCGGTGAGCGAGAGCTGCACCGTGATCCACGTGCCCTTGAGCAGCAGCGGCCAGGCGGCAAAGACGGCGTCGAATTGGAACTGGTAGTTCATGGCGGAGCGTGCACGGCCAGGCCGTGCACAGACCCTGAAAGGAATGCTTGCAGCTTAAATGAAACCGGTTTCAGACCTAGCTAGGGATTCCCCTAGGTGGGCGTTTTGCCCTACCCGCCTGCCTACACTGGCGCGATGCCGAACCCCCACGCGGACCCCACTTCTTCCCCGGCAGGCACCCCGGCCACCGGCCCCGTCGTGCAGCATTTCCGGCAGGCGCTGCTCTGGCCCTTGCGCCTGGTGCCGGCGCCCGGCGCGGCGCCCACGCACCACGGCCCCTGGCATGTGCTGCGCGACCTGGGCGAGGCCTCGCCCTGGCGCGAGGAGGTCGACGAATACACCGGCGAGAGCGGCCGTTTCCACGAGCGCCACTACAACGAGTTCGTGAGCTTCCTGCCCTACGTGCAACGCTTTTTGTACGGCGAAGGCCGATCGCGCGGCAGCACCGACGCCGCGGGCAGCGACGGCGACTCGCCGATGCGGGTGTTCCGCCGCCGCGACATCGCGTCCGTGCGGCTGGTGGCCCACCCCGGCGAGGCGCCGATCACGCTCGACGTGATTCACTGCGACCTGTACTTCTTCTTCGACATCGACGTGGTGCTGCTCAACCTCGAGGTCGGCACCGACCACCTGAGCCTGGCGCAGGCGCAGGACATCCTCTACCGCTTCGGCCGCGCCTACCCTTCGGGCTGGGAGCCCGACGGCGCGGCCCTGCACTGCATGGCCAGCGTCGAGTGGCTGGACGCCGACGGCCGCGTGCTCGCCGCCTCCGACGCGCAGCAGCGCGACGCCTTCCTGTCGCACGTGGCCCAGCACCGCGCACCGCGCATCGCCGCGCACTGGGCCTACCTGATGCAGCCGCTGGTGAGCGACCATTCGGACGACCCCGGCGTGCTGCGCTACCGCCAGATCGAGTACTACCGCATGCCGGTGATGGCCTACCTGTCGCTGGACGACCCGCGCCGCCTCACGCGCGACGACTTCGTGCGGCTCGCGCTGGTCACCGGCGCGGGCGGGGCCGACGCCCACCTGCCCTATGCCGAGCACCACCTGGCCGACTTCGAGCACAAGTACTGCTACGACCGCTTCTGGGTGAACACGGGCGCGGCGCCCAATACGCGCTACCTGTGCAACGGCCACGCCCTCGTCGTGGTGGGCGACGCGCGCTCCGAGTTCTTCTGCTGCCGCGACCGCGGCGTGCTCGCGCAGTTCAGGCACCAGCACTTCCTGCTGTTCCTCATCGCGCATTTCCAGAAGGCCTCGCTGCTGATGTTCTCGGACCAGCTGGTCGAGGCGCTCAAGAAGCTCGACATCCGCAGCACGCCGAGCGTGAAGCAGTTCAAGCGCGCCATCCGCGCGAGCTTCGAGCGTTTTCTTCGCTTCACGCACCGCTACTGGTTCCACGAAATTTCGGAGCAGGCACAGGTGCGCGCCCTCTCGCACATGTGCGCCGCGCACCTCGGGCTCGACCCGCTGTACGACGAGGTCAAGTCGCGCATCGCCGACATGAACACCTACCTCGATGCCGACAGCCTGCGCCGGCAGGCCAGCACCGTGGTGCGGCTCACGGTGGTCACGCTGTTCGGCCTCATCGGCACCGTCACCACCGGCTTCCTCGGGATGAACCTGCTGGCCGAAGCCGATGCGCCACTGTGGCGCAAGGCGATCTGGTTCGGCGTGGTGTTCGTGTTCACCACCTGGCTCACGATCTACACGATGGTGAAGTCGCAGCGGCTGTCGGACTTCATCGATGCGCTGTCGAACGACCGGCTGAGCTTTCGGGGCAAGCTGGCGGCGCTGGCGCGGGTGTGGCGGGCGGGGGCGGACTGAAGGGTTGGTTCAGGGCGACGCTCCCGCCGACGCGGCACCTTGCTC
>NZ_JBYSZY010000090.1:0-17312 GCF_058787635.1 Variovorax sp. FW305-3-2-15-B-LB1
ATGCGGATGCGACACGCCCGGCTGCGGGCGCGGCGGGCGGAACCCCGGGTCGACGGGCGGCCGAATGCCCGGCCCGTGCGGGGGACGAACCCCAGGTCCATGAGGCGGACGGACCCCGGGTCCGTGGGGCGGACGCACGCCAGGCCCCGGCCAGGGCCGCGGCTGCCAGCCCGGGTGCACGGGCGGCGGCGGGCGCCAGCCCGCGATCGGCGGCGGCGGGGGCCGGTGGCCCCACCAGCGCCGGTCGCCGTACCAGGGGCGGTCGCGGTAGTAGTCGGCCCAGTAGCTGCCGATCACGAAGCTCACGATGGGCACGCCGATGACCGCGCCGTAGGTGGCCAGCGGCACGCGCTGCTGCTGGTAGGCGTAGTCGAGGTTCCTTGCCCAGACCCAGCCGCGCCCGCCGTCGGGCAGCACCACGTCGCACCAGCCGTAGCCGCTGGTGCAGCCGACCACGTCGACCGGCTGCCCCGGCCCGAGCCGTGCCACCAGCGGGTAGTCGCCCGAGGGCCCGGCGCGCAGGTTGACCGCGCCGCGCGTGAAGGCCTGCTGCGCCGCCGCGGCGAGCGGCAGCAGCAGGACGAGCGCGCCCAAGGCAGCGCGGCGCAAGAAGGATGTGGCGTTCATGGGAGGCTCCTGTGCGCCCCAGCGTAGGCGTGGGGCGGGGAGCCGTCAATCAGCCGAGGGCGCGCGCGGCGCCCGGCGTCAGGCGGCTTCCTTGTAGAAGCCGTTGCTGTTCAGGAGGCGGCCCTTCGCGGGCGCCACCGCTGCACCGATCGCCGCGATGTGGTCCGGCGTCGTGCCGCAGCAGCCGCCCACGATGTTCACCAGCCCCTCGGCCGCGAACTCGTGCAGCAGGCGCGAGGTGACGTCGGGCGTCTCGTCGAAGCCGGTGTCGCTCATCGGGTTGGGCAGGCCGGCGTTCGGGTAGCAGCTGATGTAGGTGTCGCCCGCCACGCGCGCCAGCTCCTGGATGTAGGGGCGCATCAGCGTCGCGCCCAGCGCGCAGTTCAGGCCGATGGCCAGCGGCTGCGCATGGCGCACGCTGTGCCAGAAGGCGGTGACGGTCTGGCCGCTGAGGATGCGGCCCGAGGCATCGGTGACCGTGCCGCTGATGATCAGCGGCAGGCGCTGGCCGCTGTTGTCGAAATATTCGTCCACCGCGAACAGCGCGGCCTTGGCGTTGAGCGTGTCGAAGATGGTCTCGACCAGGATCACGTCGGCGCCGCCTTCGACCAATGCTTCGGTCTGCTCGTAGTACGCCGCGCGCAGCGATTCGAAATCGACATTGCGCGCGCCCGGGTCGTTCACGTCGGGGCTGATGCTCGCGGTCTTGGGCGTCGGGCCGAGGGCGCCGGCCACGAAGCGCGGCTTGTCGGGCGTGCTGTACTTGTCGCAGGCCGCGCGCGCCAGCTTGGCCGATTCGAGGTTCATCTCGCGCGCCAGGTGGGCCATCTTGTAGTCCTCCTGCGCGATGGTGGTGGCGCCGAAGGTGTTGGTCTCGATGAGGTCGGCGCCGGCCGCGAGGTAGGCCTCGTGGATGTCGGTGATGACGTCGGGGCGCGTGAGCGACAGCAGCTCGTTGTTGCCCTTCACGTCGCGCTCGAAATCCTTGAAGCGCTCGCCGCGGTATTGCTCCTCGGTGAGCTTGAAGCGCTGGATCATCGTGCCCATCGCGCCGTCGAGGATGGCAATGCGGTTGGCGAGGATGCCCGGCAGCGCCTGGCCGCGGGTATAGATGAGGGGCTTGGTCATGTCCGCGATTGTAAAAACCCCGGTCTGGCCCGGCGCGCAGGCGGGTCTTGCCGGCGTCAGCCTTGCCCGCCCGCGATCTCCGACAGCGCCTGCACGAAGCGCGCGTTGTCCGCGTCGGTGCCCACCGACACGCGGATGAAGGTCTCGAAGCCCGGCTCTTTCCAGGGCTTGACGATGATCCCGCGCGCCAGCAGGGCCTCGTTGACCGGCGCGTTGGGCCGCCCGAGGTCGACGAACAGGAAGTTGGCCGCCGAAGGCGCGATGCGCAGGCCCGGCCAGACCGACCCGGCCAGGGCGCGAAGCTGCGCCGCCAGCGCCTCGCGCTGTTGCACGGTGCGCGCCACCGCCTGCGCCATGAAGGCCTCGTCGCCCCAGGCCGCCAGCGCCGCGGCCTGCGCCGCCAGGTTCACGTTGAAGGGCGTGCGCACGCGGTCGAGCAGCTGCACCAGCGCCGCGTCGGACGCAATGCCGTAGCCCACGCGCAGGCCGGCCAGGCCCCAGGCCTTGGAGAAGGTGCGCAGCACGATCCAGGGGGAGCGGCCTTCGCCGGCCGCCTGCCACGCACGCAGCAGGGCGAGCACGTCGGGGTAGCCGGGCGCCAGCCGCGCATATTCGTAGTAGGCCTCGTCCACCACCAGCAGCGTGCCCGCGGGCACCGCCGCGAGCAGGCGCGCGAAGTCGTCCGCATCGAACATGCAGCCGACCGGGTTCGAGGGGTTGGCCAGCATCACCACCTTGGGCCCGCGCGCGAGCGCCGCGCACCAGGCGTCGACGTCGAAGCCGAGTTCCGGCGTGAGCGTCAGCAGCTCGACCTGCGCGCCCATCATGCGCGGGTAGATCTCGTGCAGGCCGAAGGCCGGGCGCTGCGTGAGCACGCGGTCGCCCGGCGACAGCAGCGCCTGGCACAGCATCTGCAGGATGTCCTCGGAGCCGTTGCCGATCACCACCTCGCCGGGCTGCGCGCCGGTGCGCTGCGCGATGGCGGCACGCAGCGCCGTGGAGTTGGCGTCGGGGTAGGTGCCCGCGCGCGCTGCCAGGTCGACCAGCGCCCGCGCCACCGCGGGGCTGGAGCCGTACGGGTTCTCGTTGCTCGCCAGCCGCGCGATCTCGCTGACGCCGTAGCGCGCGCGCACGGCCTCCGAGGACAGCCCCGCGTTGTAGGGCGGCAGCGGCGGCACCTCGGGGCGCGCGAACGCGTGGATGGCGGCGCTCACCGGGCGCCGCCTTCGACGAAGGCCAGCACCGCTTCCAGCATGCGGCGCACGTGCGGCTTCACGCCCGCGGCCACGTCGGGCAGGTAGTCGAAGGGCAGCGCTTCCTGCATGTAGCTCGACTGGGTCATCTCCAGCTGCACCGCGTGCACGCCGCCGGCCGGGTTGCCGTACTGGCGCGTGATGTGGCCGCCCTTGAAGCGGCCGTTGAGCACGCCGGTGTAGCCCGGCGCCGATTCGGCGATGCCGCGCAGCGTGGCGGCCAATGCGGGGTCGCAGCTCTTGCCGTCGGCGGTGCCCAGGTTCAGGTCGGGCAGCTTGCCTTCGAAGAAGCGCGGCAGCACGGAGCGGATGGAGTGCGCGTCCCACAGCGCGACGGTGCCGTGCGCGGCCGTGAGGCGGTCGAGCTCGGCCTGCAGCTGCTGGTGGTAGGGCCGCCAGACGGCCTCGCGGCGTTCGGCAACTTCTTCGTCGGACGGGTGGTCTTCGGGCTTGGCATAGACCGGCGTGTCGTCGAAGGTGTCGACCGGGCACAGGCCGGTGACGCTCTGGCCCGGGTACAGGCTGGCGCCGTCCGGCGGACGGTTCAGGTCGACCACGTAGCGCGAGTGCGTGGCCACGAGCACCGAGGCGCCGAGTGCGTCGGCGAAGTCGTAGAGCTGTTCGAGGTGCCAGTCGGTGTCTGGCACGTGGCGCGCCTCGTCGGTGAAGCGGGCGGCCAGCGCGGGCGGCACGTGCGTGCCGACGTGCGGCATCGAGATCAGCAGCGGGCGCGTGCCCTGGCGGAAGCGGAACGCCGGTTCGGTGGTGGTGAAGGCCATGGGAATTCAGTCCTTGAGGAGTTGGGTGCGCGCGGCAACGAAGGCGGCTGCGGCATCGCCATGCAGCGCGTGGCGCCCGGCCGTGACGCGCGGGCGGCCCGCCACCCAGACCGCGTCGACGGCCGAGGTGCGGTGGCTCGCGAACACATGGGCCGAGAGCATGTCAGGTGCCGACAGGCCCTGCAGCGCGAGGTGATGCGCGTCGAGCACGACGAAGTCGGCCTGCTGCCCCGCGGCCAGCCCGCCGACCGCGCGGCCCGAAGCCTGCGCCCCGCCCTGCACGGCTTCGAGCGTGAGCGCGGTGGCCACGTGCGGCTGCGCCGCGCTGGCGCCGACGTTGCGCTGGCGCCGGCCCAGACGCTGGCTGTACTCGAGCATCAGCAGTTCTTCGGCCGCGTTGACGCTGGCGTGGCTGTCGGAGCCCACGCCCCAGGCGCCGCCGTGGCTGCGCCAGCGCGCGAAGTCGAAGATGCCGTCGCCCAGGTTGGCCTCGGTGGTCGGGCACAGGCCCGCGACCGCGCCGCTCTGGGCCGCGTATTCGTACTCGGCGTCGTTCATGTGCGTGGCGTGCACGAGGCACCAGCGCGCATCGACGCTCGCGTGGTCGAGCAGCCATTCGACCGGGCGCAGGCCGCTCCACTCCACGCAGTCGTCCACTTCCTTCGTCTGCTCGGCGATGTGGATGTGGACCGGCGCGGTGCGGTCGATGGCGTCCAGGCCGGCGAGCGCCTCGCGCAGCGCCTCGGGCGGCACGGCGCGCAGCGAATGCGGCGCCAGGCCCAGGCGCGCGCCCTGCGCGTCGCAGTCGGGCTTGAGCGCGTCGAGCAGGCGCAGCATCGATTCGGTCGAGCGGATGAAGCGGCGCTGCCCCTCGGTGGGCGGCTGGTCGCCGAAGCCGCTGGTCTGGTAGAGCACGGGCAGCAGCGTGAAGCCGATGCCGGTGTTGCGCGCGGCGCGCAGCAGCGCGCGGCTCAGCGCCGCGTCGTCGGCGTAGGGACGGCCGTCGGTGTCGTGGTGCACGTACTGGAACTCGCACACGCTGGTGTAGCCCGCCTCGAGCATCTCGGCGTAGAGCCAGGTCGCGATGGCCTCCATGTGCTGCGGGCCGAGGCGCGCGGCAAAACGGTACATCAGCGTGCGCCAGCTCCAGAAGCTGTCCTGCTGCTCCGCCCGGTGCTCGGTGAGGCCCGCGAAGGCGCGCTGGAAGGCGTGCGAATGCAGGTTGGGCATGCCGGGGATCACGGGGCCGGTCGCCACCTGCGCCCCCGCGGGCGGCTGCGCGCCGGCCTGGACCTGCGTGAGCTGGCCGGCGTCGTTCCACGTCAGCAGGACGTTCTTGGTCCAGCCTGCGGGCAGCAGCGCATCGGCTGCGAAAAGCGTGTGTGTCATTCGGTGGCTCCGATGGCGATGCGTCCCTGGCGCACCACGGCGCGCACCGGCTGCCGGCCGAACCAGTAGGCCAGCTCGGCGGCGTCGTGCAGGTTCCAGAGCACGAAGTTGGCGGGCATGCCGGGCGCGATGGCACCGTGCGTGTCCTGCAGGCCCAGCGCGCGCGCGGCGTGCACGGTGACGCCGGCCAGCGCCTCGGGCACGGTGAGGCGGAACAGCGTGCAGGCCATGTTGACCATCAGCAGCAGGCTCAGCGTCGGCGAGGTGCCGGGGTTGTGGTCGGTCGACACGGCCATCGGCACGCCCGCGGCGCGCAGCGCGTCGATGGGCGGCAGGTGCGTGTCGCGCAGCGTGTAGTAGGCGCCCGGCAGCAGCACGGCCACGGTGCCCGACTGGCGCATGGCCGCGATGCCGTCGGCCGACAGGTGCTCGATGTGGTCGCACGACAGCGCGCCGTAGCGCGCGGCCAGCGCCGCGCCGCCCATGTCCGACAGCTGCTCGGCATGCAGCTTCACCGGCAGGCCCAGCGCCTGCGCGGCTTGGAAGACCTGCTCGGTTTCCGCGAGCGAGAAGGCGATGCGTTCGCAGAACACGTCGACCGCATCGACCAGCCCTTCGGCGGCGAGCGCGGGCAGCATCTCTTTGCAGACGAGGTCGATGTAGTCGCCACTGCGGCCCGCGTATTCGGGCGGCAGCGCGTGCGCACCGAGGAAGGTGGTGCGCACGGTGACGCCGTAGGCCTGGCCCAGGCGCCGCGCCACGCGCAGCTGCTTGCGCTCGTGTTCGAGCGCCAGGCCGTAGCCCGACTTGATCTCGATGGCGCAGACGCCGTCGGCCAGCAGCTGCTCGAGGCGCGCGGCGGCCTGGGCGAACAGCGTGTCTTCATCGGCTTCACGCGTGGCGCGCACCGACGACACGATGCCGCCGCCGGCCTTCGCCACCTCTTCGTAGGTGGCGCCCGCGAGCCGCATCGCGAACTCGTTGGCGCGCTGGCCGCCGTAGACCAGGTGCGTGTGGCAGTCGACGAGGCCGGGCGTGACGAGCGCGCCGCCGCCGTCGTGCGGCGCGAGCCCCGCGAACTCGGCGGGCAGATCGGCGCGCGCACCGACCCAGCGGACCGTGCCCTGCACGACCACGAGGGCGGCTTCGGCGTCGGGCGCCAAGGTGACGCCGGGCGCCGCACCGGGCGCCAGGCGCAGGCCGGTCCACAGGCCGTCGGCCGAGGGGAATTCGCTGGGGGGTGTCATCGTCATCTCCTGTTCTTTGCTTGGGCCGCTCAGGCCGGCACGAAGCGCACGGCCACCAGCCGCGCGCCGTCGCTCGCCGGTGCGGCCTGCCATGCCTGCGCGGCGTCGGTCCAGCACAGGCCGTCGCCGTCACCCAGGGCTTCGCCGTCATTCAAGCGCCACTCGCCGCGCAACGCCAGCAGCACGCCGTGCGGCGCGGGCGCGATGTCGGCGGCGCGTTCCAGCACCTGCACGTCGGCACGCCACTGGCCGCCGCGCGCCATCACGTTGAAATCGTTCGAGGCGCCGCCGAGCAGCGTGCAGTCGATCGGGTCGTCGCCGGAAAAAGCGAAGGGCTGGTGCGGCACGTCGAGCCGGTGCGACACGCGGCCGTCGTGCGTGAAGAGGCGCACGCCGTCGCCTTCGAGCAGCATGATCTGGCGGTCGATGCCCGGGAACACCGAGAACGGGCCCGGCGACGCGATGGTGGCGATGCTCACGCGCCAGCCGAAGCTGTCGAGCCCCGCGCCGTGCGGCCAGCTGGCGATTTCCTGCGTGGTGCCGCCGCCGTTCTTCCAGGGCGTGGCGCGCAGGGTCGCGCGCGAAAAACGCTGCACGCTCATCGCATCAACCCGCCCTGGCGCAGCTTCTGTTCGAAATGCCGCAGGATCAGGGTCATCGTGCCCGTGAGCATGAAGTACACGAGCGCGATGGCCAGGTACACCTCGAGCGAGCGGTACGACACGCTGATGATCTTCTGGCCTTCGTGCATCACGTCATGGATGGTCAAGAGCGACACCAGCGCCGAGTTCTTGATGAGCGCGATGAACTCGTTGCCCAGCGGCGGGATCATGCGCACCACGGCCTGCGGCAGCACGATCTGGCGCATGGCCACGCCGGGCGTCATGCCCAGCGATTGCGCGGCCATGGTCTGGCCCTTGTCGATCGACTGGATCGCGCCGCGCACGATCTCGGACACGTAGGCGCCCGAGTACACGCCGAGCCCCAGCACGCCGCACACGAAGGCCGGCAGCAGGATGCCGAAGTGCGGCAGGCCGAAGAACAGAATGAACAGCTGCACCAGCAGCGGCGTGCCGCGAATCGCCGCCACGTAGGCGGTGCACACGCCGTAGATCCAGCGCCGCTTCGGGTTCAGCCGGCCGATGCCGACCAGCAGGCCCAGCACGCAACCCAGGGCCAGCGCGCAGGCGGTGATCTCCACCGTGACCAGCGCGCCGCGCAGCAGGTCGGGCCAACCCTGCCAGACGGGCGAGAAATCGAAGTCCATGGCGCGCTTACTTGGCGGTGGCGCTGAACCACTTCTTCACGATCGCGGCGTAGGTGCCGTCGGCCTTGAGCTTCTCGATCGCGCCGTTCACGGCCTTGGTGAGCTCGGGCGTGTCCTTGCGGATGGCCATGCCGTATTCCTCGGTGGTGATCTGTTCGTCGAGCACCTTCAGGCCGCCGCGCGTGCGCACGTACTGGAAGGCGGCGGGCTTGCCGGTGACGGCGGCGTCGGCGCGGCCGATGTCCACGAGGTTGAACATCTCCTGGTTCTTCTCGACTTCCATCAGCTGCACCTGCGGGAATTTCTCCTTCGTGTACGACACGGACTTGGTGCCCACCTGCACGCTGACCTTCTTGCCGTTGATGTCGGCCGGCTTCTTGATGGTCGTGTTGTTGTCCTTCACCATGACCACGAGGCCGCCGGCGTAGTACGGCACGGTGAAGTCGACGACCTTCTTGCGCTCGTCGGTGATGTAGATGCCCGACACGGCCATGTCGAAGCGCTTCGAAATGAGGCCCGGCACGAGGCCCTTGAAGTCGATGTCGATCCACTCGATCTTGCGGCCCAGCGTCTTGCCGATGGCCTCGACCAGCTCCACGTCGAAGCCGGTGCGCTTGCCGTTTTCCACGAACTCCATCGGCGGGAAGGTGGCGTCGGTGGCCACGCGCAGCGGCTCGCCCTGAGCTTGCGCGGCGCCAGCGAAACCGAAGAAGGCGAGGCCGGACAGGGCGGCGGCGACGAGGGTGCGACGGGTGTTCATGGGGAGGGCTTTCGTGGAGGTGAGGGAGGGAGAAAGAAAAAGAAAAGCGGCGACTACTGCAGTGCGCGCGAGATGCGGGCCGCCGTGACGACGGTCATGTGGACCAATGCAGCTTCCATGCCTTCGACGCGCGTGAGCGGCGCCATGAGCGTGATCGCCCCGCGCAGGCGCCGGCCCGCGGCCAGCACCGGCGCGCTCGCGCCCCACACGCCGGCATCGACCTCGCCGTGGGTCACGGCATGGCCGGCGGCGCGGATGGCGTCGAGTTCGGCGGCGCGCTCGGCGCGGCGTTCCGGGCCTTCGTCGAGACCGTCGAGCAGCAGGTCGCGCGCGTCGTCGGGCGCGTGGGCCAGCAGGCACTTGGCGCTGGCGCCGTCGCGCGCGGGCACGCTGCGGCCGCGGTCGAAGGAGCAGCGCAGCGACTGTTCGCTGTCGATCATCTCCAGGCACACGACGCGCTCGTTCACCAGGGTGACGAGCGCGACGCTCTCGTGGCTTTGCTGCGCCAGCACGCGCATGTCGGCGCGCGCGGCCATCACGAGGTCGGAGTTGCCGTCGAAGCCGCTGGCCAGCTGCACGCTGACGGGCCCCGGCGAGTAGCGGCCCTCGGACTCCATCACGAAGCCCCAGCGGCGCAGGGTGGCGACCTGGCGGTACAGCGTGCTCTGCGACAGGCCCGTGGCCTGCACGAGCTCGGCCGCCGTCATCGCCGCCTTGCTTTGCGCCAGCACCGACAGCACGAACAGCGCGCGGTCGTTGTGGGCGGGAGCGTCAAGGGGGGTCGTCATCGGGGGCAATCGCTGGGCGGTCGAAAGTGGATGCGGCGTGCAGTATCTTGCTCGCCGTTCTCACGACCAAGCTCGAATTCCCACTCGATGGGAATGAGCGCGTTTTTTCTTTCTACCTTCGTCTTACCGGGGCTCAGCGCACCAGCAGCGGAAAGAGCGGATCGTCCATCGGCGCGCCGGCCGGCAGGCGCTCGGCCAGGCCCGGGAAATCGGGCGAGGTCTTCCAGCTGCGCGGGGCGTGGCGGATGTCGTCGCCCAAAAAGCGCACCGAGAACACGCGGCGCCGGTTCGGCCCCTCGACGCCGGCGGCCGCATGCAGCGTGAGCATGTGGAAGCAGACGAAGTCGCCCGGCTCGATGTCCCAGCCGACGATGGGAAAGCGCTCGCGCGCGCCCTCGATGTCGGGCAGGTCGTCGAGGCTGCCTTCGGGGAACCACTTGGCGTGGTTGTCCATGAAGGTGCGCGGCATGAGCCACGGCCCCTTGTGGGAGCCGGCCACGAACTCGAGCGTGGCGGCACGCGACACCGGATCGACCGGAATCCACATGCTGACGTTCTGCATGCCCTCGATGTTGTAGTAGGGCTGGTCCTGGTGCCACGGCGTGCGCTGGCGCGTGCCGGGCTCCTTCACGAGCAGGTGGTCGTGGTACAGGCGCACGGTGTCGGAGCCCATGAGCCGCTGCGCGAGTGGCGCCAGCGGCGCCTCTCTGATGAAGCGGCCGAAGGCGTCGATCTCCTGCCAGTTGCAGAAGTCCTCGAAGAAGCGGCCCGGGTCGTCGGGCCGGCTCGCGACCTTGGCGCGCGGGCTGGGCGCCGCCAGGTTCGCCTCGATGCCGTCACGCAGCAGCGCGAGTTCGTCGGCCGTGAGCAGCTGGCGGATGCAGACCGCGCCGTCGCGCTGGAACTGCGCCACCAGCGCGTCGTCCACGCGTTCGCGCACGCGGCGCTGCAGGTCGCAAGCATCGAGGGTCATCGTCGGGTCTCCTTCGTGTGTCGGGTGTCGGGTGACCCGCTTTTTTACTTCACCTGCGGCGCCTGCCGGCCTTACTTGATCATCGGCAGCTTGAGGCCCTGCTTCTTCGCCGTGGCCACGGCGATGTCGTAGCCCGCGTCGGCATGGCGCATGACGCCGGTCGCCGGGTCGTTGAAGAGCACGCGCCCGATGCGCTTGGCCGCGGCGTCGGTGCCGTCGCACACGATCACCACACCCGAGTGCTGCGAGTAGCCCATGCCCACGCCGCCGCCGTGGTGCAGGCTGACCCAGGTCGCGCCGCCGGCCGTGTTGAGCAGGGCGTTGAGCAGCGGCCAGTCGGAGACGGCATCGGTGCCGTCCTTCATGGCTTCGGTCTCGCGGTTCGGGCTGGCGACCGAGCCGGTGTCCAGGTGGTCGCGGCCGATGACGATCGGGCCCTTGAGCTCGCCGTTCTTCACCATCTCGTTGAAGGCCAGGCCGGCGATGTGGCGCTCGCCCAGGCCGAGCCAGCAGATGCGCGCGGGCAGGCCCTGGAAGGCGATGCGCTCGCGCGCCATGTCGAGCCAGCGGTGCGTGTGGGTGTTGTCGGGGAACAGCTCCTTGATCTTGGCGTCGGTCTTGTAGATGTCTTCCGGATCGCCCGAGAGCGCCACCCAGCGAAACGGGCCCTTGCCTTCGCAGAACAGCGGACGGATGTAGGCCGGCACGAAGCCCGGGAAGTCGAAGGCGTTCTTCACGCCTTCGTCGAACGCGACCTGGCGGATGTTGTTGCCGTAGTCGACCGTGGGGATGCCCATGGCCTGGAAGTCGAGCATGGCCTGCACGTGCACGGCGCACGATTGGGCGGCGGCCTTCTTCAGGGCGTCGTGTTGCGACGCGTCCTTCATGGCGGCCTGCCATTGCGGCACGCTCCAGCCCGAGGGCAGGTAGCCGTTGATCAGGTCGTGCGCGGAGGTCTGGTCGGTCACGAGGTCGGGCTTGAGGCCGCCGGCCTTCGCGCGCTTGACCAGCTCGGGCAGGATGTCGGCCGCGTTGCCCAGCAGCGCGATCGACACGGCTTCCTTGGCATCGCAATGCTGCTTGATCAGCTCGAAGGCGTGGTCGATGTCGCGCGCCTGCTTGTCGACGTAGCGCGTGCGCAGGCGGAAGTCGATGCTCGACTGCTGGCACTCGATGTTCAGCGACACGGCGCCGGCCAGCGTGGCCGCGAGCGGCTGTGCGCCGCCCATGCCGCCCAGGCCGGCCGTGAGGATCCACTTGCCCGCGAGGCTGTTGTTGTAGTGCTGGCGGCCGGCTTCGACGAAGGTTTCGAAGGTGCCTTGCACGATGCCCTGGCTGCCGATGTAGATCCAGCTGCCAGCGGTCATCTGGCCGTACATGAAGAGGCCCTGGCGGTCGAGCTCGTTGAAGTGCTCCCAATTGGCCCACTTCGGCACGAGGTTGGAGTTGGCGAGCAGCACGCGCGGTGCATCGGCATGCGTCTTGAACACGCCGACCGGCTTGCCCGATTGAATGAGCAGCGTCTCGTCGTCTTCCAGTTCCTTCAGCGAGGCAAGGATCTGGTCGTAGCAGGCCCAGTCGCGCGCGGCGCGGCCGATGCCGCCGTACACCACGAGGTCTTGCGGGCGCTCGGCCACTTCGGCGTCGAGGTTGTTCTGCAGCATGCGGTACGGCGCTTCGGTGAGCCAGCTCTTGCAGTTGAGCTCGGTGCCGCGCGGGGCGCGGATCACGCGGGTCGGGTCATGGCGCGGGTCGGTGCCGGCAGCGGGGGTGTTCAGGGCGAATTTGTCGGGTGCGTTCATGGCGTGGTTCTCCTTGTCGGGTGGCGGTCGGTACGGATCACTTCGAGTGGCTGGGCAGGATGTCGAGCAGCGCGGCCGGCAGGTCGGCCGCGAGCGCCCACAGGCGCATGGCTTCGATGTCGGGTGCGAGGTAGCGGTCGGTCTCGAGGAACGCGACCTTCTGGCGGATGCGGGCGAATTCCGCTTCGACCAGCGGCGAACTCTTCAGCTTGCGCTTGAGTTCGATGCCCTGGGCGGCGGCCATCGCTTCGATGCCCACCACCACGGCGGTGTTGTTGACCATGTCGCCCAGGCGGCGCGCCGCGAAGGTGGCCATCGACACGTGGTCTTCCTGGTTGGCCGAGGTCGGCAGGCTGTCGACGCTGGCGGGGTGCGCGTGCGACTTGTTTTCCGAGGCGAGCGCGGCGGCCGTGACCTGCGCGATCATGAAGCCGGAGTTCAGGCCGCCGTCGCGCACCAGGAAGGGCGGCAGGCCCGACAGGCCGCTGTCGAGCAGCAGCGCGAGGCGGCGCTCGGCGATGGCGCCGACTTCGCTCACGGCCAGCGCGATGATGTCGGCCGCGAACGCGACCGGCTCGGCGTGGAAGTTGCCGCCCGAGATCACTTCGCCGGTGTCGCAGAACACGAGCGGGTTGTCCGATGCGGCATTGGCTTCGATGACCAGCACGCGCGAGGCGTGGGCCAGGTTGTCGAGGCAGGCGCCCATCACCTGCGGGATGCAGCGCACCGAGTACGGGTCCTGCACTCGGCCGCAGTCGGCGTGCGAGGGAACGATCTCGCTGCCGTCGAGCAGCGTGCGCACGGCGCCGGCCACGGCGATCTGGCCGGGCTGGCCGCGCGCGGCGTGGATGCGGGCGTCGAATGGCTTGATCGAGCCCTGGATGGCTTCGAGCGACAGCGCGCCCGACATCAGCGCGGCGGCAAACACGTCTTCGGCGCCGAACAGGCCGGCCAGCGCCAGCGCGGTCGACACCTGCGTGCCGTTGAGCAGCGCCAGGCCTTCCTTGGGGCCGAGCACGAAGGGTTCGAGGCCGATGCTGCGCATGGCTTCAGCGCCGCTCACCTTCTTGCCGTCGGCCAGCGTGGCTTCGCCTTCGCCGATGAGCACGCAGGCCATGTGCGCAAGCGGCGCCAGGTCGCCCGAGGCGCCGACCGAGCCCTTGCACGGGATGCTGGGCGTGACGCCCGCGTTGAACAGCGCCAGCAGCGCATCGACCAGCGCGGGCCGCACGCCCGAGTGGCCGCGCGCCAGGCTCACGGCCTTGGTCGCGAGGATCATGCGCACCACCGGCGCGGCCAGCGGCTCGCCCGTGCCCACGCTGTGCGAGAGCACGAGGTTGCGCTGCAGCTCGGCCAGGTGGTCGTTGCCGATGCGCGTGCTGGCGAGCTTGCCGAAACCGGTGTTGATGCCGTAGACCACCTCGTCGTTCTCGACGATGTGGCGCACCGCGGCCTCGGCCTTGGCCATGCCGTCCTGCACCGACGGGTCGAGCGCAAGGTGCACGCCGCCGGCCTGGATGCGTCGCAGCATCGCAAGGTCGACCTTGCCGGGCGTGAGGGTCAATGTGGCGTGGGGAGTGGCGGTGTGATTGCTTGGCATGTGAACCTGTCTATACAAGTGGTTGCGAGAGAAAACGTGGGCCTCTGAGGGTCGAAAAAAAACGGTCTGTCTAGCCGAAGGTCGGGTTGCCGTCGGACTTGAAACGACTGCCCAGGCTGTAGCGGGACGCGGGATGCAGGCAGCGCACCCAGGTCACGGGCGTGTTGCGGATCCAGGTGCGGCGCGTCAGCAGCAGGCAGGGGTCGGTGGGCGCCATCGCGAGCCGCTCGGCCTGTTCGGCGCTGGGCAGCACGGCATCGACGACGTGTTCGATCTGGTCGAAGGGCACGTTGCGCACCAGGTACTCGCTGGGCGGCACGACCGTGAAGTCCTGCTCGAGAAAGTCGGGCACGACCTGCGGGTTGACGTAGCGCTCCTCGAGCTGCACGGGCGTGTCGTTGTCCAGGTGCAGGCAGGCGCTGTGGAACACCGAGTCGCCCGCGCGCAGGTCGAGCCAGGCGGCCACGTCGGGCGAGGCCGCGAGGCGCTCGACCGCGAGCATCTCGCAGCGGTAGTCGTGGCCGCGCTGGCGGATCTCGCTGGCGATGTTGGCGATCTGCAGCAGCGTCGACTGTGGCTTGTTCTCGGCCACGAAGCTGCCGACGCCGGCCACGCGCACGATGCGGCCCTGCTCCATGAGCTCGCGCAGGGCGCGGTTCACGGTCATGCGCGCCATGCCGAACTGCGCGACCAGCTCGTTCTCGGAAGGCAGGCGGTGGCCGGGCGGCCACGTGCCGTCCTGGATCTTTCGGGAGATGTGATCCTTGACTTGCGCATAGAGCGCGAGGGACGGCAGGTCGCGTTTCATCGTGCTTTCAATGTTCCGCGGCGGCCATCGACTCGGCGCGGATTTCTTCGGTCAGGCGCGCCTTGATGTCCATGAACTCGGGCGAGGTCTTGATGGTGTAGCTGCGCGGGTGCGGGAAGTCGACCGCGATCTCGGTCTTGATGCGGCCCGGCCGCGCGCTGAACACCGCCACGCGGTTGGCCATGAAGATCGCCTCGTCGATGTCGTGCGTGACGAACAGCACCGTCTTCTGCGCCGACTCCCAGATGCCCAGCAGCAGCTCCTGCATGAGCACGCGGGTCTGGTTGTCGAGCGCGCCGAAGGGCTCGTCGAGCAGCAGCATCTTGGGGTCGTTGGCCAGCGCGCGTGCAATGGCCGTGCGCTGCTGCATGCCGCCCGAGAGCTGCTTGGGAAAGTGGTGCTCGAAACCGCGCAGGCCGACCTTGGCGATGAAGAACTCGCTGCGCTCCTTCTGGTCGGCCTCGCTCATGCCGCGCTCGCGCAGGCCGAAGCGGATGTTCTGCGCCACCGTGAGCCACGGGAACAGCGTGTAGCTCTGGAACACCACGCCGCGGTCGGCGCCCGGGCCTTCGATGCGCTCGCCGTCGAGCATCACCTGGCCGGTGGTCGGGAAGTCGAGCCCCGCCACGATGCGCAAGAGCGTCGACTTGCCGCAGCCCGAGGGGCCGAGGATGGTGACGAAGTCGTTCTCCTTCACCTCGAAGTCGATCGGCTGCAGCGCCTGCGTGCGCTGGCCCTTGGTACCGGTGAAGACGCGCGAGACGCCTTGAATGGAGAGTTGGTTCTTCACAGTGCAGCCCATGCAAACAGACGGCGATTCATCGCCTTGAAAGCGAAGTCGGACAACAGGCCGATGACGCCGATCACGATGATCCCGAAGATGATCTGCCCGGTGTTCAGCAGCGCCTGGCTGTCGGTGATCATGTGGCCGATGCCCGACGAGGAGCCGATGAGTTCCGCCACGATCACATACGTCCAGGCCCAGCCCAGCACGAGGCGCAGCGTTTCGGCGATGCCCGGCGCGGCGCCCGGAATGAGCACGCGCGCCACGATGCCGCGGCTGTTGGCGCCCAGCGTGTAGGCGGCCTCGACGAGGTCGCGCCGCGCGCCGCCCACGGTGACGGCCACCATCAGCACGATCTGGAAGAACGAGCCGATGAAGATCACCAGCAGCTTCTGCATTTCGCCCAGGCCCGCCCACAGGATGAGCAGCGGGATGAAAGCCGAGGCCGGCAGGTAGCGGCAGAACGACACGAAGGGCTCGAAGAAGGCCTCGACGGTCTTCCAGGTGCCCATGGCCACGCCCAGCGGCACCGCGATGACGGCCGCCAGCAGGAAGCCGCCGAACACGCGCCACACGGTCATGCCGATGTCGCCGATGAAGCCGTACTCGGTGAAGAGCAGCCAGCCCTCCTTGACCATCGTGATCGGGCTCGCCAGGAAGGTGGGCGACACGAAGCCGCCCAGCGTGGCGATGCCCCACACCACCACGAAGAGCACGAAGAAGCCCAGCCCCAGCATCGTGCGCGCGGACGCGCTGATGGGTTCGAGCGGCGCGAACACGCGACGCCGCACGGGAGGCGCGGGCGGCGGCGTCACGGCGCGCGCCGGAGCGGCGGTCATCGGTTGCATCTGCGGCAAGGCCTTACTTGACATAGCTGGCGTCGAAGGTGGCGGCATAGTCTTCCGGCGCCTTGCGGATCACGCCGGCCTCCAGCAGGATGGCCGCGGCTTCCTTCATGAAGCTGGTGAGCTCGCCCGCGAAGAACTTCTGGTTGGCGGCCTTGTCCTGCCAGCGCAGGTAGGCCGACGACTTGGCGAACTGCTCGCCGCTTTGCTTGACGGCCGAGCCCATGAGTTCGTTGGCCTTGGCCGGGTCGGCCTTGATCATGTCCAGCGCGTCGAAGTACGACTTGGTGAGCGCGGCAGCGGCCTTGGCGTTGGTCTTGAGCCAGGTGGGCGCGCAGCCGACGGTGTCCATCACCATCGGGTAGTCGAGCGTGGTGGCCAAAATCTTGCCGGCGGCCGGGTTGGCGCGCACGGTCGACAGGTAGGGCTCGTAGGTCATGGCGGCGTCGTTCTGGCCGGCCACGAAAGCCTGCGCGGCAGGCTGCGGCTCGAGCGAGACCACCTTCACGTCCTTCAGGCTCATGCCGTTCTTGCTGAGCATCCAGGCCAGGCCGAAGTACGGCGCGGTGCCCGGGGCGCTCACGCCGATGCTCTTGCCCTTGAGGTCAGCAAAGCTCTTCACGTCGTTGCGCACGGCCAGGCCGTCGGCGCCGTAGGACTTGTCCATCTGGAAGATCTGCACGATCGGCACGCCGTTGGCGTTCCAGGCCACGTGCGTCTCCACCGTGGTGGCCGCGCACTGGATCGCGCCGGAGGCCAGCGCCAGGTGGCGGTCCTTCTGCGGGATCATCTTGAGTTCGACGTCCAGCCCGTTCTTCTTGAAGATGCCGGCCTTGTCGGCCAGCGAGAGCGGCGCAAAGCCGGTCCAGCCGGACATGCCGAGCGAAATCTTCGTGTCCTGGGCGGCGGCCGTTCCGGCCATGCCCGCTGCACATGCACCTGCTGCCAGCAGCGAAGCGACTTTCACAACTACCTTGACCATGGGGACTCCTGGTTCCATTTTTTGAGAGAGGTGACTCGGCGATACATGCCCGGGGGATATGGGCAGCACGCCTCGCATTGTTGCCAGGCGCCCCAACTTGTATATACAGGATAACCCGAAAGTCCTGTTTTGGTTCATCTCCGAGAGAAATGCCCCAGTTTGCTGTCTAGACAAGAGGGGTGCCGGGACGGGGTTCACCATTGCAAACGCCGTGCCACAGTCATATCGGAGCCGCTGGGGGACAATCGGCGTCCGCCCCGGCTCCGGCCCTTTTCTCCCC
>NZ_JBYSZY010000091.1:0-14837 GCF_058787635.1 Variovorax sp. FW305-3-2-15-B-LB1
CTCCCCCACCACCTGCGCCCCCAGCGCAAAGCACCACACAGGCGCCTCCAGGTAGTGCGAAGTCCAATCCGCATGCCGATCCCGCAGCCGTGCCAGCCCGCGTTGCAACCACGGGTCCCACACCGAGCGAAACGACTCCGGCAACCGCCGATGCGCAAAGTCCCCCATCCCCGGCAGCTTGCCAAACCACCCCGGCAACTCAGAGGAGACGAAGAGAGGAGAAGAAGAGGCCAGACTCACAACCCCTCCGGACAAGAAAACTCCCGCAATTCCTTCAGCCGAATCGGATGCTGCACGCTGTTCGTCGTCACCTCGAACCGCGTCTTCCGCGCCCCCACCTGGAAGGTAATGAAGAACTTCTCCGGCACATCCCCCGCTTCCAGCTGTCCGTCGTCCAAAGTACGGAACAAAGCCCAAGGCCCATCCATCGCCGACCCCGAACTCCCCGTCGTCGACGGCGGACTCACCTGAACGCGCACCTGGTTGCTCCCCTTCGGCCCCGGCCACTGCACCGCCATCGGCACCACCGGCCCGTGCGCGTACTTCACGAGTTGCCCGTCCACGTCGAGGATGAACTGCGTGATGCCCGCGTCCATCTCCACCGGCTTGAAGTCCAGCCGCATCGACGGCCCGCGACCGCCGCCGCGGAAGAAGATGTCCTTGATGCGTGCCGCGCGCTCGAACTGCGCCAGCGCCTGCGTGGTGATCGCGCCGCGCTCGGCCACGGGCTTGTAGCGCCACGGCCGGGTGCTGGTGTCGACCAGCGCGGCCAGGCGCTTCTGGAAGAAGTCGTCCATCAGGCCGCCGGCGCCGAACATCTGGCCGAAGTCTTCGGGCAGCACGTCGCGCTTGCTGCTTTGCACGAACGGGTAGCGGCCCGCGATGGCGCGGTTGCAGAACTCGGTCACGGGGCGCAGGTCCTGGCTCAGGTTGCCGCGCTCGGCCACCTGCGCCTGCGCGGCGCCGGTCTGGCTCAGGTTCTCGATCATGCTGCGCACCGGCTCGGGCAGGCGACCCGCGTCCGACTTGAGCTTGCCGGCCACGTCGCCGGGCGGCGGCGAGGTGCGGCCCTTCACGGCCGTGTCGACGGCGTTGAGGTACACGTACACCTCGTTGAAGAGCTTGAGCGCATCGTCGATCGGTGCGGGCTGGTTCGGACCGCCCGCAGTGACCAGACGGCGCAGCGACTCGAAGCGGTCGTCCACGATGCTCTCGATGCGCTTGCCCGGTGCCACCTGCTTGCCGGGGTCGCTGCCGAACAGATCTTCCAGGCCCTTGCGCGTGTTGCGCACGGTCTCGGTGGCCTTGCTGACCACGTCCTTGTTGGCATCGGCCGCGGGAATCAGCGTGGTCTGCTTGACCACCGCGCGCAGGAAGTTCGCGAGCGGCGAATCGACGCCCGACAGGATGCGCGCGGTCTCGATGTTCTTCTCCAGGCCGCTGACGCGGATCAGCCGCACGTCGGCCAGCAGCGCCTCCCACTGCTTGACGTACTCCTCGAGGTACAGGCGCCGCACGCGGTCGGTGAGCGCGCCGAGCGCCGCGGCGTCGCGCAGGCGTTCGCTGGCGTTGCGGTCCTGGCCCAGCACCCACGGGTCTTCGGCGGCCAGCAGGCCGGTGAGCACCACGACCTCGTTCTGGAAACGCTTGTGATACCCGTCATAGGTGAACATGCCGGGCACGCCCTCGCTCAGCGGCTTGCCGCTGATGCGCTCGAACACCAGCGGACCCGACGGGCCGGTGGCCTGCGCCACGCTGAAGCCCGGGATGTCCTTGGTGGCGCGCTGGCGCTTCAGGCGGCTGAACACGCGCTGCTCCAGCGGGTAGCTCGCGAGCACGGCGCGCACGCTGCGCACCAGGTTCTCGTCCATCTTCAGCGGCGAGCGCGGCGGGCCCTGGGCGATGAGCACGTCGAGCTGGTCTTCGAGCGCCTTGCGCTGGTCTTCGGGAATGCCGCGGTCGAGGTTGCGCGCCCAGTCGAGCGTGATCCAGGCCTTCAGCGCCTCGGGGTCGAAGCGCTCGGGCTGGTAGAGCATGAGGTAGCTCTTGAGGGCCTCGTAGGTGAACTCGAGGTTGTCCTTCTGCGCAGTGCGCAGCTGGTCCTCGATGCGCTTGGCGATCTGCGGCAGGAAGGCGTCGTTGAGCGCGCGCTGGTGCGTGAGCATGGCGGCGGCATCGAGCTTGTCGCCCTGGTACAGGCCCAGCGTCATCGACAGTGGCTCGTCGCCCTGGCGGTTGTCGGGCGTCTTCCAGATGTCGCGCAGGCCCTGCAGCACGGGCGCGACCTCGACCAGGTTCTGCACGCGCGTCGGCAGTGCGGCCAAGGTTTTCTGCGCGGGCTCGACGCGGGCCTCGACCGACTTCAGGTAGTTGTGGTTCTGCCAGGTGCTGTAGCCCCAGGCCGCGAGCAGGCCGACGGTGAGCAGCGTCATCGCAGCCACGCCCGCCAGGCGCAGCGTGTTGCGGCGGCGCTCCAGCTTCACGTCGGCGCCGGCCAGGCGCTGCTCGGGGAACACCACCTCGCGCAGCAGCGCGGTGAGAAAGTAGCTGCGTCCGCTCGACTTCTGCGGCGCGAGCATGGCGCGCTCGATGCCGAAGCTGCGCGCCAGGCTGCCCATCACGCGGTCGATCGGGCTGCCTTCCTGCGTGCCGCTGGTGAAGTACACGCCGCGCACCCACGGCGGCTGCGCAAAGCGCGAGCCGGTGAACACCTGTTCGAGCAGATCGGAGAGCAGCGGGCCGACCGAGCCGAACTGCGCCGGAAAACCGAAGATCGCCGCACGGCGCGTGCCGTCGGTCTCGCGCTGCATGCGTGCGATGAGGCCGTCGTTGATGCGGTTGTGCAGCAGGCCGAACTCGCGGTTGAAGGCGGCCGACAGGCCCTTCTCTTCCAGCTGCACGTTCTCGTCCGCCGGCAGCGTGAAGCCGAAGACCTGCGCGCGCTGTTCCTTGCCGAGGTCGTCGAAGTAGTCGGTGAAGCCGTACAGCAGGTCGCTCTTGGTGACGAGCACGTACACCGGCAGGCGCGTGGTGAGCTTGCTGTCGAGCTCGAGCAGCCGCGCGCGGATCGACGCCGCGAGCTGCGTGCGCGCCTCGGGGCCCTGGCTCAGCAGGTCGCCCACGCTCACGGTGAGGAACACACCGTTCAGCGGTCGGCGCGGGCGCGCCTTCTTCAGCAGGCCCAGGAAGCCTTCCCAAGCGCTCTTGTCCTCCGACTGGTGGCTGTCCTGCGTGGTGTAGCGCCCGGCCGTGTCGATGAGCACGGCCTCGTCGGTGAACCACCAGTCGCAGTTGCGCGTGCCGCCCACGCCGCGGATGGCGCCGGGGCCGAACTTCTCGGCCAGCGGGAACGAGAGGCCCGAGTTGACGAGCGCCGTGGTCTTGCCCGCGCCCGGTGCGCCGATGAAGACGTACCACGGCAGGTCGTACAGGTAGCTGCCGCCCGAGATCGACAGCCAGTCGCGCCAGCCCGGCTTCTTGCCGGCGGCATGCAGGCGCATCTGCTTGAGCGTGGCGACGGCTTCGCTGAAGCGCGTGTCGAGGATCTTCTGTTCGCCGTCGACCGGTGCACCGGTCTTGGCAGCCGGCGCCTTCATGAGGCCGTCGGTCAGGTGCTGGCTCGCACGGCGCGCGCGCCAGCGGCGGTACAGCGCGCGCAGCACCACGATGAGCACGATGACGCCGATGACGATGGCGCGCGTCATCTCGCCTTCGAGCGGCGCGAGCGAACCGATCTTCACCAGCGGGCCGATCCACCAGATCAGCAGCGCGACGACGATCAGCGCGAGCAGCGTCAGCAGCAGCGGGCTGAACAGGAAGCCGAAGATTTTCTTGATCATTTCGTCGCTCCTGGAACGGGAGCAGCCGGTGCGGCAGCGAGGCGCTCGGGTTCGGTCAGCAGCACGATGTCGACGCGGCGGTTGCGCGCGCGGTTGGCCGGCGTGTCGTTCGCCACCACGGGCTCGGCGTCGGCCTTGCCGTCGGAGCGCATGCGCGCGGGCTCGACCAGCGTGGAGAGCGCGCCCTTCACCGCATCGGCGCGCGCGGCCGACAGGTGCCAGTTCGACGGGTAGCGCAGCGAGCGGATCGGCTGGTTGTCGGAGTGGCCGGTGATGAGCACTTCGCCCTTCACCTCGGCCAGCGCCTGGCCGATGCGGCGCAGCACCGGCAGCGAGGCCGCCATCGGCTCGGCGCTGCCCGAGCCGAAGAACGAATCGCCGCGCAGCCGCACCACGCTGCGGTCGGCCTCGTCGGTCACCGTGACCAGGCCCTGCTTGATCTCGGGTTCGAGAAAACGCGCGAGCCGCGGCGACTTGGCCGGCGCGGCGGGCGGTGCGATCTGGATGTTGGGCACGCGCAGGCTCGACACGGCCGCGTAGGTGGTGTCCGAGCGGTGGTTGAGCGTGAGCCGCAGGCCGAACCACGCCAGCGCCAGCAGCAGCGCGAAGCCGGCCGCGAACACCCACAGCGGCAGCGACTCGCGCAGCCGCACCGTGCCCGCGCCCTGCCCGCGCCAGTGCGGCGACAGCTCCGGCTCGACGGCCGGACGGTCCTTCGCGATCAGGTCGGCCAGGCGCTGGCGCACCGAGTCGAGCTGCGCACGGCCGTTGTCGACCACGCGGTAGCGGCCCTCGAAGCCGAGCGCGAGCACGCTGTAGATCAGCTCCAGCAGCTGGCGGTGCGTGGGCACGTCTTGCGCGAGCTTGGCGAGCAGCTGGAACACCTTTTCGCCGCCCCAGGTCTCGTTGTGGAACTGCACCAGCAGGCTCTGCTTGTTCCAGCCAGCCTGCACGCCCCAGGGCGTGTTGGCCACGGCTTCGTCGAGCGCGGTGCACAGCACATAGCGCGCGGCCAGCACCGACTCGTTGCCCACGCCCGCGCGGCGCGCCGCGGCGTCGAACTGGTTCACCGCGTCGGCGGTGGACGCGCGCAGCGCCGGCACGTTGGGCGGCTGCGCGAGGTTGCGCAGCTTGCCGATCAGCACCAGCAGCTTGCCCGCGGCCGAGACCAGCGGATTGAGCAGGCCGATCTCGCCCACCTCGGCCACGGGCGTCGGATCGGTGCCGCCGAAGAACGGCGCGGGTGCAGCGGCCGGCGGCGCGCCGCCCGGCGTGCGCGGCTTGGGCTTGATGACCGTGCGCTCGGACTCGAAGGCGGCGAAGGGGTCGGGAGGGGTGTTCATGGTGATGTTCCGTTTCCGTCAGCCGGAGGCGGCTAGGAACGAATGGCCCAGAACGCGAGGTCCAAGCCGGGGAAATCGCCCGCGATGTGCATCGCGATGCCGCCCGATTGCTCGAGCTGGCGCCACAGGTCGCTGTTGCGCGTTTCGAGTTCGAAGTAGTTGGCGCCCGTGTGGAAGGGAATCTGGCGCGGCGCCACCGGCATCGGCGTCAGCGTGACGCCCGGCAGCGCGAGGTTCACGAGATCGCGGATGCGCTCGACCGGGCCGATCTTCACCTGCGTGGGGAAGCGCGCGCGCAATGCCTCGCTCGGCATGTTCGCGTTCACCGCGAGCACGAAGGTCGCCTTGCGTTGCAGCTCGACGTCGGTGACCATCGCCACGCGCACGCCGTGCTTTCGGTCGTGCAGCTCGATGCGGATCGCCGACTGCTCGAACACCATCGACAGGCTGCGACGCAGGTCGTCCATCACCGGGCGGAAGCTCAGCGCCAGGTCGTCGTGGATGTAGGGCCCGAAGCGCGTCACGCGGCGCGTGTCGCGGAAACTCGCGAGGTCGCCGGCCAGCCCGAGCGCGTGCTCGAAGAAATGCTGCGGGTGCAGCATCGCGCTCTTGGCCAGGTGCGCAAAGATGGCCTCGTTGCGGTTCACCGCCTGCAGCAGCATGAAGTCGGCGATCTCGGCCACGCCGCCGGTGCCCCCTTGCGTCATGCGCCCGGCCAATGCCTCGCCGCGCTGGCGCAGCAGGCCCAGCAGCTCGTCGAGCCAGGCGCGGATCACCGCATGGCCGGCCACGTCGAGCAATGGCGGCAGCATCGTGCGGTCGAGCTGCACCTGGTTGTCGACCCGGCGCTCGACCACGCGGGCCACGCCCAACGTGGCCCACGCATCGGTGGCTTCGCTGGCGCGCATCAGGCGCGTGTGGAGCTGGCCCAGCTGCAGCATCGCGGTGCGCTCGCCGGCCGTGTTGGAGTCGGGCACGTCCGACTCCAGCACCCGGTGGCGCACCAGCTCTTCATACTCTTCAGCGTCGGCCTCGCGCGCTCCGGCGCGGCGCAGCGGCAGCGCCAGCACCACGGCCTCGTCGCGCATGGACGCGGGAATGTCGATGGGCTCGGGCAGCGGATCGACCGCCGGCATGTCGAACACCGTGCCGTCGCCGAAGATGCCCACCGCCCGCACCAGCGCCAGCTTGCCCAGCGTGAGCGCCGCCGCGTCGATCTCGACTTCGGCGAATCCCCAGGCGTAGGGCGTGGTGGTGCGCAACAGCACATGCCGCGCATGATCGGCATGGCGCTCGCTCTGCTGCAGGTGCTGAGGCTGCAACAGCATCCCCTCGCTCCAGACCACTTTGGTTCGCCAACTCATCCGCACTCCGTCAACGGCAAGGGTGCCGGGAAGTAAGAAGAAACACGAAGTTTCCGGCGCGGGGGGCGGGAGGCAAATCCGCCTTAAGGCCTAGCTAATGGCCTAGGTGGGGCGAGAGGGGGTACGGCGAAGGGAGTAGATGCGAGGCCAGCCATGGGCTGGTCGCACTGGCGGGATGCGGCCAGGAAGCGCGCTGTCGGCTCACCGGTTCAGAACTGGGGCGACGGGCCTGTCCGCACGTTCCGATCGGTATCGGAACGCAGGTTGAGCTCGTTCATCATGAACCCCTGCGAAAGATCATCCGCCTTGTGTCTTCGCAGCGACATCAGTCGATCACGCTTCAACTGCAAGGCGCCCAGAAGGATTCCGAAGGCGTCACCTACGAGCAAGCAGATGAGAGAGATGCCAGGAACGATTGCCACCACGAACAACATCAACGCCAAGGAACGTGCCATCCCTCCTGAATTGCTCAGCTCGATGAAATGCTCATTGAAATCGAATACTGCGCGCATTGATGAGAAGCCCGGTCGCGCGAAGGCCTCCTGCTCATTCCGCTCTTTTTTCGTTGGTTTTCGAGAACCCTCTTCTCGCCGAGCTGCCCCCTCTTCCGGCCCATAGAGTCGCGTTTCCCCGGCAACATCCGCGTGATATTTCAATGCCGAATGAATACCTCGGCTTCGTTTTTCATGCTGAAACGCAGCCTCAAAAATAAACACGACATGAGCTCCTGTGCCAAGCCGGCAACAACGTTGGCCAACTGGATCTGCATGGAATCTAGGCCCTACGGATTTCGAAGCCCTGAAGCGCGGAACGAAAACAGAGGATCGCGAGCATGCGGCTGAACTTCCTGTGAAGAGATGTGGCAGCCCTACTCAGCCGCAATTGCGACAGAGCGCAGCTAGGAGGCATCTGCGGCACTTTCAATTTCCTCTGGAAACCGTGCCTGCCATGTCAGGCACTGCCCGAGGAAGTTGCCGATGAACATCAAGACGATCAGCGGAAGGATCAGCAGTGAGATGCCATCACTGATCTTCCCGATGAACCCTTCTTGCTGAAATGCTGGATACCACTGAGTCACGCTGAGCCACGCTTCCTTGATGCTGGGCCGATAACCAATGACTGTCTTGGGTTTGGGCACCGAATCGGGCCCCTCCTCCATGTATCGACGGATGTACTCCCAGAATGTCATCCAATCGCCCACCGTCTTGAAACTGGTCCGTCGCCCGATGAACTGCATCGCACCGACATTGCCCAGCTCCGTCTCACTTCCCCAGATCAGCACAGGCCAATGCATGAGGACGGCATTGGCATCAGCGCTCTTGCTCAAACTTGAGTCAGTATCAGACCAGTCGAACACCATCAAGCCACCCGCGTACTTGGGGCGAAGCAAGTACACCTTCTGGGTTTCCCAATTGAATCGAAGGCGGATCCAGCGTTGGGTGAGCAACTCGTAGCGGAAAAAATAGCGCTGCATTGCCCAAGTAAAGCCAGCCGCGAACACCGTGAATCCAATGGCATTGAGCGACGCGACCAGTGTCGTGGTTCTAACCAGAACCGTTCCATCCGCACGATGCCCGGTCGAGTAAAGAAAAATGACGTCCAACCATCCACTGGCGACAAAGCTCCACGCCATCCAGTAGCACCCCCACCCAAACAACGTGGTGATACCCCGGATGTCGTTGCTCCAAGTCCTTACCTCAAGCCATTTGTCGTTTCGGGCATGCAGCAAGCCTTGGTCGTCTGCCCGCTCCACGATTCGTTCGTGCCGATCGTAGGCTTGAGTGCTCTCGAGTTGCTGTCGAGTGAGCAGGAGTCCTCCCTTTTTTGCCTTGTTGATCGTTTCATCAGGGGTATGTCTGCGCCCCAATCGAAGCTCTTCCGAGGCCAGTTCTTTCGCTGCTTCATAGTCGATTTTTTCGAACCAGTACATCATTCCTCTGTCACCTTGAAAGCGATGTACAGGGCCGCCAGCTCTTCACCGACCTTTTCATAGAACGGCTCAGACTGGTGTCCAGGTTTTGGCGGCAACCGAAAGCTCGACCGCTTGATCCATTTTTGAATTTCGTCGTCACCGAGCTGTCCGATGATCCAGGTAGTGGACAGCGTGCGCGGCATCGGCGACTTCCTTGGGAGGAAAACAGGTCGCGCAGTTTGCGAGTCGCCTCGCGATCACACTGATAACAATCGTCAAACTCCACGCACCGCATTCACCATGCGTGGGATTTTTCTCAGAGCGTCCCGGGCTTCGCTGCCGCTGCCGCGTGCCCCTGAATCAGCGCCATCTCCACATTGGCGGCTTGCACCACCGCGATCTCCTCATAGCCCCTGCGAATCTGTTGTCCCACGCGCAAGGCGTTCCCACCCATACCGAACCCCACTGACACGATGACAGAAAGCACGTTGAGCAACCCGTCCGTGGCTGCCGTTCCTATGGTGTCTTCTCCGAGGATGATGAGCATCGCCAAGCCCATAAGGCCCAGCCCCACCCACCACATGCGATGGAAAAGGGCCCAGAACGCCCCGAAGAAAAATCCCGGCCAGCTCCACCCGTCCTTGATGGCCTGCACACTGCCGAGGGGGTCCTTGAATATCTTGTAGGTCTTCATTGCGTGACTGCCTTCCCGATAGAGATCGTTGTTGTCGGATACGGGCTCTCGCCCCGTCCTCTCTCCGACGCGCAACGCACACCGAGCAAAGCCATTCGCAAGAACGCCTTCGACGACAGCGGCCTTCACCCGGAAAGAGGTCGCGCAGTGTGGAAGCCACCACGCGTTTGCAATGACAACAATGGTCGCCCGCCGCGACGTGTCTTCAGATACCCGCGCAAAGCGAGTGATTTGTCATGGGCGCGGCCTGCGCGGGCCGTGCCTCAGCGCGAAGCGATCGACGCCTTCAGCGCCTCCACCTGCGCCGCATACGCCTTCTCGATCCGCTGCAGCCGCTGCTCCCGCGCCGCATCGTTGACCCACGCCGCCGACAGCGCACGCTGACGGCCCAGCTGGTATTCCAGCTTCGCTTCCGGCAGCAGCGCGCTGTCGTCCGCCGCGACGTAGCCGTACGCCGCGCGCAGGTTCTTCAACACCTCGCGCTCGGCGTCGGCGCGCAGGCCCTTGCCCTTGCCGTAGCCGACGAGGAAGGCCTGCAGCTTCGCCTGGAACTCGGGCGGGTAGTCGCGGCGCACCACCATCGGCGCGCCGGGCGGTGGTTCGGACTCCCAGATCACCTGCAGCCGCGCGGCCTCGACCGGGAACTGCTGGCGGAAGCGCTCGAAATCGGTGGTGTTGTTGGTGGCCACGTCGGCGTCGCCGTTGGCCACGGCCAGCGCGGTGGCCTGGTGGGTGCCGACGAACTCGCTGCGAAAGCGGGTTTCCATCTCGATCTGGTTGGGCAGGAAGAGCTGGCTCTGCGGCACGATGAAGCCGGTGACCGAGCGGCTGTCGCCGCGCGCGAGCCGCCAGCGTTCAGGCTGGGCCAGCAGGCCCTCGAGCGTGTTGAGCGGCCCGGTCTTGCGCGCGAGCAGCACGGCGCGGTGCTCGGGCATGCCGTCGCGCCGCGCGATCTGCGCCACCACCTTCATGCGCCGCTGCATGACGGCGTCCAGCGCCATCTTGGCGGAGAGAAAGGCCATGTCGATCTCGTCGCGGCCGATGGCGCGGTCGAGCTCTTCGTACGACGGCACCGAGTACGCGCTGACGGGCAGGCCCAGCGCACGGCCCATGTCGGCCATGAGCGGCGTCCACAACGCGCGCGACTCGACGGTGCCGCCCAGCGGCAGCACGCCGAAGCGCACCTCCTTGATCACCAGCGGGCCCTTCGCGGAGGGCACTGGCGCAGGCTGCGCGCCCGCCGGCCATGGCGCCATCAGCGACGACACGGCCAGCGCGAGCATCGTGCGACGGTTCAAGGGCTCACATCCTTCAACACGGCGAGCTGCTCGGCGTAGCCGCTCTCCAGGCGCTGCAGCCGCGCCTGGCGCGCCGCGTCGTTGACCCACTGCGCGGTCTTCGCGTTCTGCATCGCGAGCTGGTAGGCGAGCTTGGCGGCGGGCAGCAGCGAGCTGTTGTCGGCGGCCACGAAGCCCGCCAGGTCGTGCAGCGACTTGAGCACCACGCGCTCGGCGTCGCCGCGCGCTCCCTTGCCGCGGCCATACGCGACCAGGAAGGCCTGCACGCGCAGGCGCAGCTCGGGCGGGTACTCGCGGCGCACGACGATCTGCGCGTGCGGGATCAGCTCCGACTCCCACAGCACCTGCAGCCGCTGCGCCTCGGCCGGAAAGCGCAGCTTGAAGCGCTCGAAATCGGCCGAGTTGTTGGTGGCCACGTCGGCCTCGTTGTTGGCCACGGCCAGCGCATTGGCCTGGTGCGTGCCGACCACCTCGCTCAGGAAGCGCGTCTCCATGACGATGTGGTTCGGCAGAAAGAACTGCAGCTGCGGCACGATGAAGCCCGACACCGACTGCCGCTCGCCGCGCGCCAGTCGCCAGCGCTCGGGCTGGTCGACGAGGTTTTTCAGCGTGTTGAAGGGCGGCGCCTTGCGCGTGAGCAGCAGCCCGCGGTAGCCGGGCAGGCCGTCGTGCCGCACGACCTGGGCCACGACCTTCATGCGCTTCTGGCTCACGGCGTCGAGCGCCATCTTTCCCGACAGGAACGCCATGTCGACTTCGCCGCGCTGGATGGCCTGCTCCAGCGCTTCGTACGAGTTGACCGAGAGCACGCTCACCGGCCGCTGGATGGCGCGGCTGAGTTCGGCCAGCAGCGGGTCCCAGTCGCTGCGCGACTCGAAGGCCCCGCCCAGCGGCAGGATGCCGAAGCGCACCGGCGCGTCCGCGGCGGGTGCCGGAGCCTGCGCCGCCGCCAGCAGCGGCAGCAGCAAGAGCCCCATGGCCAGCGCCAGGGCCGCACGGCGGCCGGTGCTGATGAAACTGCCGAAACGACGCAAGAAGGCCTGCATGGAAGGAGCGGAAGACACGGGGCCCGCGGCGAGCCGGCGGGGTCTAACATGGGCGACGCGGACGCCATTACATCCCAAATGCGAGTCTTTCTCGTGATGTTTTTCCGGTCTTCCCTGTTCGGGGCCGTGGCCCTAAGCTCGCGCCCCATGCGTTCAAGGCCTTCATGAACTGGAACTTCCGCCTCCTGCGCGGGCTGGCCCGCCTCACCTTCGCCCAGCAGCTGATCCTGCTGGCGCTGGTGCCGGCCACTGCGGCCACGCTGGTGGCCATTGCGGTGCTCACGCGCCAGCACCTGGGCAACCTCACCGAGCTGATGCGCGCCAACGCGCAGACGGTGGCGCTGCAGGTGGCCACGGTGGCGCAGGCGCCGCTCGCACGCATGGACCGCCGCGCGCTGGCGCGCACCGCGCAGACCGGCACCTACCAGCCGCACGTGCAGCAGGTGCAGATCTGGACGGAAGACGGCGAGATCGTCGCCAACTCCGAGACCGTCGACCGCCGGCGCGGCGAAGGCCTGCAGGTGGTGGTGCCGATCGTCAGCGACGACGGGCGCCACAACGGCAAGGTGATGGTCGAGATCGGGCTGGACGCGGTGCAGAGCGCGCGCCGCTCGGTCTGGCTCAACGTGGCGCTGGTGCTGGCCATGAGCCTGCTGGGCGTGGGGCTGGCGGGCTGGTGGGCGGCGCGCCGCATCAGCGAACCGATCCGCGCGCTGGGCGAGGCGGTCGACCGGCTCGGCGCGGGCGAGGCCGCCAGCGTGGCGATCGAAGGCACCTCGGAGGTGCGCCACCTGCAGCACGGCTTCAACCAGGCGGCACGCGCGCTCGCCGAAAGCCACCGGCTGCTGCAAAGCCGCATCAACGAGGCCACCGCCGAGCTGGCGCGCAAGAACCAGCTGCTCGAAGTGGCCAGCCAGGCCAAGACGCGGCTGCTGGCCGCCGCCAGCCACGACCTGCGCCAGCCGCTGCATGCGCTCACGCTGTTCTCCGACGGGCTGGCCAACGGCGAGACCGACCCGGTGAAGCTGCAGCGCATCGGCCACATCCGCGAATGCGTGGATTCGCTCGACCGGCTGTTCTCGGAGCTGCTGAACCTGTCGCAGCTCGACGCCGGCGTGCTGCAGCCGCAGTGGGCCGACTTTCCGCTGGACCGTCTGTTCGACGAGATCAGTCGCAACTTCCGCCCCGTGGCCGAGCAGCAGGGCCTGCGGCTGGTGGTGCGCAAGACCGAGCTGTGGGTGCGCTGCGACTACGTGATGCTCTCGCGCATCCTGAACAACCTGGTGTCGAACTCGCTGCGCCACACGGTCGAGGGCGGCGTGCTGATCGGCGCGCGCGCCCGCGGCAAGGGCGTGCGCATCGACGTGGTCGACACCGGCGTGGGCATTGCCGCGCACCACCAGGCGCGGGTGTTCGAGGAGTTCTACCAGGTCGAGCCGGCCAGCCGCAGCAACGCGCCCGGTGGCGCGCGCGGCATGGGCCTGGGGCTGGCCACGGTGCAGCGGCTGGCCGAGCTGCTGAACACGCGCGTCGAGCTCAGCTCGCGCCTGAACAAGGGCACCTGCGTGCGCGTGCAGGTGCGCGCCGCGCCCGCCGCGCTGCCGGCACCGGTGGCACCGGCGCCCGCGGCGGCCGGCGCCGACGACGAGAGCAACGGCGACAGCCTGGCGGACCTGCGCATCCTCGTCATCGACGACGAGCGCACGATCCTCGAAGGCCTGAGCGTGGTGCTGTCCAACTGGGGCGCCACCGTGCTGGCCGCGCAGACGCGCGCCGAGGCGCTGGCGCTGGCCGACCACTGGGACACGCCGCCCGACGTGGTGGTGAGCGACCTGCTGCTGCAGGGCGGAGACAACGGCCTCGATGTGATCGCCGCGCTCGAGCGCCACCCCAACGGCATCGGCGCCGGCACCGCGCGCCTGCTGGTCACCGGCGAGACCAAGCCCGACCGGCTGCGCGAAGTGGCCGCCGCCGGCATCGCCGTGCTCTACAAGCCGGTGTCGCCGCGCGTGCTGCGCCAGGCGATCCAGGCGCAGCGCGCGGCCGCGCTGATGGTGGCCGCGGGCCTCTGACACGGTACCTTCCCTGTAGGCGCCGGGTAGTCCGTCGGACATAGACCAAGCAGCCGCCGCGGTGTGATCTTCCTCACACGCGCAGGCCCTCGCGCATGCGGGCATAAGCCCTCCGCCTTATCGCGGGAAACAGGGCGCGTCCTTACATTGGACCATTGCCTCTCGCTGCACAAAGCAGTCCATGTCCGTCGCCGTGACCCTCCCCATTCCGCTTTTCTTCGGAAGAGTGCCCCGTGCTGTCCACGCGCTGCTGGCCGTCGGCCTCGTGCTGTGCCTGGCCGCCGCGCCGCGCGTGGCATCGGCGGCCACGCTGACGGTGCTCGTCGGCGACGACCAGGCCGCGTCGGCCGAGTTCGTGCAGCAGCTGCGCACCGGCCAGCCGGCCTCCGGCAAGTTCGAACTCGTGCGCATCGGACCGGGCGCCACGGCCGCGGAGCCGGCCAGCACCGACACCGAGCCCGCCGCCAACACCGGCGTGCGCACGCGCAGCCTGCGCACCGCGAGCGACGCGGGCCTCACCGTGGCGGTGGGCACCGCCGCCGCGCGCGCCGCCCTCGAACGCCCCGGCGCCGAGCCGCTGGTGCTCGCGATGCTGAGCCGGCTCGACTACGAGACCCTGAAGGCCGCCAGCCCCACTGCCCTGCGGCGCGGCGACCGGCGCGTGGGCGTGCTCCTGCGCGACCCGGCCATGGCCGACCAGCTCGCGCTGGTGAACGCCGTGCTGCCGCAGAAGCGCCGCCTGGGCGTCATCGCCACGCCCGAATCCGAACCGCTGGTGCGCGAGCTGCAGCGCGCCGCGCAAGGCGCCAGCCCGGCCTGGGACCTGCAGGTCGAGATCGCGCCCGACGCCCGCTCGCTGGCCACCGCGCTGCGCGCGCTGGTGCCGCGCAGCGACGCCCTCATGGTGCTGCCCGACCTCATCGGCGACAGCCAGGCCGCCACGCTCTCGGTGCTGCATGCCGGCGCCGGCGCGGGCCTGCCGGTGTTCGGCGCCAGCGAAGGCCTGGTGCGTTCGGGCGGCCTGGCGGCGGCGGTCTCCACGCCCGGCCAGCTCGCGCAACAGGCGCGCCAGCTCGGACAGAAGGTGGCCAGCGCAGGCAGCACCGGCAACAACAGCCCGCTGGTGGAGGCGGCCACGCCGGCCACCGTGCGGATCAACGCGACCGTGGCACGCGGGCTCGGCCTGCGTCCGCCGGAGGAACGGGAGCTCACCGAACGACTCGCAGCCCCGCGATGAGCACCACGCCGGTCCCCCCGAGCCCGCTGTCC
>NZ_JBYSZY010000092.1:0-14740 GCF_058787635.1 Variovorax sp. FW305-3-2-15-B-LB1
CCCCTTCAGTCGAAAACGAGCTGAACGACCGTGCGCCCCGGTCGGCTTTCGATCGCCAGCCGGGCCCCGATGGCGGCGGCGCGCTTGGACAGCGCCTCCGGCACCTCGGCGGCATCGAAGCCCACGCCGTTGTCGATCACCCGCAGGCGCACGGCGCCGTCGCGCGCGTCGGCCTCGATGCGCAGCGCGCTCGCGTGGGCGTGCTGCAGCACGTTCGAGATGGCCTCGAACAGCAAGAACTGCAGCTGCCGCGTGGCGTGGGCGTCGAGCTGCGTCACCGGGGGCAGCTCGTCCACGCCCCATTCGAAGGCGATGTCCGCGGCCGCCAGCCGGGGTTCCAGCCGGTAGCGCAGCGCCGCCAGCAGCGCGCCGATGTCGCCGGGCGGCAGGTGGATGGAGTCGATCGACAGCTTGAGCTGATCGAGCGAGTCGCGCAGGGTGCGCAGCAGTTCCTCGGGGCTGGTCTGGCCCGACTGCAACTGGCGGATCGCCGAGCTGATGTGCGAGCCCACGCCGTCGTGCATGTCGCGCAGGATGCGCTCGCGCTCGTGGGTGCGCGCCTGGTCGCGCGCCACCTCTTCCAGCTCGGCGTAGGTGGAAGCGAGTTCGCGTTCGCGCTGCGCCACCCGGTCGGCCAGTGTCTTGACCCAGCCGCGCGCCTGCACGCTCGCGAAATGGAAACGCCGCAGCACGATCAGCAGCAGCGCCACCCCGAACATCACCGACGAATAGCGCACCCAGGTGGTTTCGCCGTAGGCGTCACTCAGTCGGATCACCAGCCAGTCGCGCGTGCCGAAGGCCACCGTGACCAGCGCGGCGCCGGCCACCAGCAGCCGCTCGACGCTGGGCCGGCGCACCGTGGCAACGGCAAAGGCGATCACGAAGCCGACGACGATCGTGATCTCGACCGCCAGCCAGGCCGTGAGCCACCGCGGCTCCTCGCGGTTCAGCGCCAGCCAGGTGAACACCACGGTGCCGGCCACCACGGCCGCCGTCGGCCAGCGCACCCAGCGCGTGCGCGGGCTCTGGGCCCAGTCGGCGAGGTGGTAGCAGAACATCATGGCGGAGGCGGCCCAGCCCGCGTAGCAACCGGCCATCAGCACGCCCCACAGCTGCCACGGCAGCGGCGGCTCGGGAATCATGGCGTCGGCCACCCGCAGCGCCCAGCAGAACTCGGCGACCGCGGCCCAGAAGTAGAGCGCGTCGCGCTGGCGGCGGCCGGTCGCGCCGGTGTCGACCTGGGTGAACCACAGCGCCAGCGCGATGCTGCCGACGATCAGGCTGAACGCCGTCAGCAGCACCGACCCCGTGAAGCGCCAGGCGTAGGCGCCTTCGAACAACGCGGTGCGCACCGGCGTCGCCGGCCCGATCGTGACGCGCGACAAGCCGGCGCGCCGCTCGCTGTCGGCGCGGATGCGGATCTGCAGCAAGTTCTCGCCCTCTTTCAGCAACCGCCCGGGCACCGGCACGTAGACGGGCGCCTTGGCGTAGTCGGCGCGGTTGCCCTGGCCGAGGTCGCCGTAGGACTGCAGCAGCGCGCCATTGAGCTGCACCTCGAAGACGCTGCCGGCGCGGGGAATGAAGACGCCCCAGGGCACCTCTGGCAGGGCCTCGACCCGGAACGGCAGCTCGAAGCTCGCGAAACCGGTGCGGCCGCGGTGCCGGCGGTCCCAGTGGTAGGACAGGTCGACCGCTTCGGTCTGCACGACACCGTCGATGGTGGTGGTCACCCTGGCGTGGCGCAGTTCGATCGGCCCCTGCGCCTCCCCTGCGGCGGCGCCCCCCGCGGCGAACAGCGCCGCCAGCCCGAGGAGGCACAGGAACGCCAGCCGCCGCAGCATCCGCCCTCAGCCCGGGTGGGACAGCAGGCCGAGGCGCGTGGCCTCGAACACCGCTTCGCTCTTGGAATGCACCGCGAGCTTGCCGTAGAGGTTCTTGATGTGGGTCTGCACCGTGTGCACGCTCAGGCCCTTGAGGCGCGCGATCTCGGCGTACGAGAAGCCGCGCGCGATCAGCGTCAGCACCTCGTGCTCGCGTGCCGAGAGCAGGCCGCGGTCGGCCTCGTCGAGCGCCGTCTCTGCCGGCGCCGCGCCGGCGGTGCCCGGCACGGCAGCCTGCAGGCTGCGGTACTTGGCGAGCACGCGGCGCGCGATCATGGGCGAGATCGGCGAGGCGCCAGCCTTCATCTCGACGATGGTCTGCGCGATGTCTTCCGGTGCGGCGTCCTTGTGGATGTAGCCGACGGCACCGGCCTCGATGCTGGCGAGCACGTTCTCCTCGTCGCCGAAGACCGACACCACCAGCGGCTCGCAGCCGGGAAAGCGCGCGACGGCATCGCGGATCACGTCGAGCCCGGTGCCGTCGGGCATGCCGAGGTCGACCAGCAACACGTCGGGGATGGTCGCAGTCGCGGCCAACCAGGTGCGCGCTTCCTGCACAGTGCCGGCGCTGCCGAGCCAGAACAGGCGCGGACTGCGCTGCACGCTGGCCTCGAAGAAGGCGCGTGCGCGGCTGTCGTCCTCGACCACGAGCACGCCCCAGCGGCGTGGCATCCCGTCATCCTGTACCTCGGTGTTCATGGGATGAAGCATAAGCCTGGGCACCCACCGCCACGCGGGGCCTGCCTCCCTCGTTCATGGGATGCCCCCTGCCAGATGCGTCACGAAACTTGTCTCTTCTTTCCGCCCTTGCGCCGTACCGCCGCCCCCTGCGCGGCCGCACCGTGAATACTTTCGAATTCCAGCCACGCCCTCGCGGCCTTCTCATGGGCCGATTCGCAGGGATTTGTGGGGTCACCGCGCCGTGGGCGGCGCGGACCTCATGCAAAATTGTCTGAATCCGGCCACGGGGCGCGACCAGCGCACCCCAGTCACCTCCTCCCATGGAACCGCAAACCACCCATCTGTTGTATCTGCACGGCTTCCGCTCGTCGCCCCGCTCGACCAAGGCGCGGCTGGTGGCGAAGCACGTGGCGCGCGAGCACCCGAACCTGGAGTGGTGGTGCCCGCAGCTGCCGCCGTCGCCGCACGATGCGATCGACATGGTGATGAAGGGCATCGCGCACTGGCCGCGCAAGTCGATGGCGGTGATCGGTTCGTCGCTGGGCGGTTTCTACGCCACCTACGTCGCCGGCATGACGCGCTGCCGCGCCGTGCTGCTCAACCCCGCGGTGCACCCGGCGCGCGACCTCACGCGCTACATCGGCAGCCAGACCGCCTGGCACGATCCGGCCGAGCACTTCTACTTCCAGCCCGAATTCATCCAGGAGCTGCGCGCCATGGAAATCGGCGCGCTCACGCGGCCCGAGCGCCTGTTCGCGATCATCGCCAAGGGCGACGAGGCGCTCGACTGGCACGAGATGTCGGCGCGCTACCCCGACAGCCGCATCAAGCTGCTCGAGGGCGGCGACCATGCGCTGTCCGATTTCGAAAAAGCGCACCTCGACGACGTGATGGCGTTCATCAACCCCGTCGTCTAAAGCTCTCCCCCAGGCTTCGCGCACTGCGTGTCGCTTCGCCAACCCCCTTCCGGGGGCGATGCCTGCGGCCCGGCAAAGCCGGTTCCGCGGCATCCCCGGCAAGGGAGCTCCTGATCCAGCGTGGGAGAATCGCCGGATGTTTGTATTGTTTGAAGAAGCCGGCAAATACCTCGGCGGCCGCATCCTGTCGGAAGCCGAAGCCTCGGCACAGGTCGAGCTCGAGACCGGCAAGCGCGTCAAGGTCAAGGGCGCCAACATCGTTCTGCGTTTCGAGAAGCCGGCCCCGGCCGAGCTGATGGCCGAGGCGCGCACGCTCGCCGCCGCCATGGACCTCGACCTCGCCTGGGAATTCGCAGCCGAAGGCGAGTTCGGCTTTGCCGACCTGGCCGCCGACTATTTCAGCGACAAGCCCTCGCTGGCGCAGCAGGCCGCCGCGCTGTTCGCGCTGTTCGAGGCGCCGCACTACTTCCGCCGCGCGGGCAAGGGGCGCTTCAAGAAGGCGCCCGCCGAAATCGTGCAGCAGGCGCTGGCCGCCATCGAGAAGAAGAAGGCCATCCAGGCGCAGATCGTCGAATGGGCGGGCCAGCTGGCCGAGGGCGTGTGCCCGCCGCCGATCCGCGAGCAGCTCTACAAGATTCTGTTCAAGCCCGACAAGAACGCGCCCGAGTACAAGGCCGTGGTCGACGCCGCGCGCGCCACGCAGCGCCCGCCGCTCGACCTGCTGGAGCGCGCTGGCGCCATCGATTCGCCCTACCAGTTCCACTGGCGGCGCTTCCTGTTCGAGAACTTCCCCAAGGGCACCGGCTTTCCCGCGCTGGCGGCGCCGGCCGTCGCCGACGACCTGCCGCTGGCCGAAGGCGTGCGGGCCTTCTCGATCGACGATTCGCAGACCACCGAAATCGACGACGCGCTGTCCGTGCAGGGCATGGGCAGCGGCACCATCACGGTCGGCATCCACATCGCCGCGCCGGGCCTGGCGCTCACGCCGGGCAGCGCCATCGACGCCGTGGCGCGTGCGCGCATGTCCACCGTGTACATGCCGGGCTACAAGATCACCATGCTGCCCGACGAGGTGGTCGACACCTACACGCTGCTCGAAGGCGGCGACCGTCCGGCCGTGTCGCTCTATGCGCGCTTCGACGAAGCCACGCTCGAGTTGCAGGGCACCGAGACCAAGCTCGAACGCGTGCCGATCGTCGCCAACCTGCGCCACGACCAGCTCGACGCCGTCGTCACGCAGCCCTGGCTCGAAGACGCCACCTTCAACTCCGACAACACCCCCGACGCCGCCGCGAAGCTGCGCGCGCCGCTGTCCTTCCTGTTCCGCCTGGCCAAGCACCTGAAGGCGCAGCGCGAAGTGGTGCGCGGCAAGCCCGAGAACTTCAGCCGGCCCGACTACAACTTCCGCCTCGTCGGCAACGACGGCGCCGAGCCCACCGGCAACGAGCAGGTGCAGATCAGCACGCGCCAGCGCGGCGCGCCGCTCGACCTGATCGTGTCCGAGGCCATGATCCTGGCCAACAGCAGCTGGGGCGGCTGGCTCGGCGAGCTCGGCGTGCCGGGCCTGTACCGCAGCCAGGCCAGCCTGGCGCCCGGCATCAAGGTGCGCATGGGCACGCGCGCGCTGCCGCACGCGGGCCTGGGCGTGAAGAGCTACGCCTGGAGCACCTCGCCGCTGCGCCGCTACACCGACCTCGTGAACCAGTGGCAGATCATCGCGGCCGCGCGCCACGGCAAGACCGCCGCGCTGGCCGCGCCCTTCAAGCCGAAGGACGCCGACCTGTTCTCCATCCTCTCGGGCTTCGACGCGGCCTACGCCACGTACAACGCCTACCAGGGCGGCATGGAGCGCTTCTGGACGCTGAAGTACCTGCAGCAGCAGGGCATCACCGAACTCGAGGCCACGGTCATCAAGGACATTCCCAACGGCGCGCTGGTGCGCGCCGACACGCTGCCGCTCGTGTTCCCGGTGGCCGGCCAGCAGGAGCGCGGCGCGCGCGTGCGCGTGAAGCTCGGCGAGATCGATGAGATCGCGCTCGACGTGAGCGGCACCGTGCTCGAACGCTTCGACGTGCCGCAGGCCGATGCTGCAACCGCTGACGGCGGCGAGGACGACGAGGAAGAAGTCGCCGGCCCGATCGCCATCGCGGTCGACCTGAGCGACACCGAGGCCGCACCCGACCCGGCGACGACCACGCCTGCATGACCCCCGGTCGAACGACCGGAGACACGCGACCCCTGGAGGAGTTTCGAGAATGAATCTCAAGGACCTCAGCACGCTGCAGATCGCTCTGGGCGTGTCGGTCATCGCGCATGCCGCGTTGCTCGCGGTGCGCTTCGTCGATCCCGAATCGTTCAACCGGGTCTTCAGCGAAACCCCGCTCGAGGTGATCCTGGTCAACAGCAAGACCAACGACAAGCCCGACCCCGCGGCCCGCGTGATGGCGCAGACCACGCTCGCGGGCGGCGGCGACCTCGACAAGGGCCGGGCCACCAGCCCGCTGCCGCCGTCGAGCTTCACCACCATGGGCGACTCGTTCGAGGAATCGCGCCGCCAGGTCGAGGCCATGCAGGCCCAGCAGATGCAGATGCTGGCGCAGCTCAAGCGCGAGCTGGCCGCCATGCCCGTGCCCGACCCGCGCCAGGCCGGCGACCCGACCGAAGCCGCCGCGCGCGAGGAAAAGCGCCGCCAGATGGTCGCGCTGCTCGCCGAGATCGAGCGCCGCGTGAACGAGGAAAACGCGCGGCCCAAGAAGCGCTACCTGAGCCCCGCCACGCGCGAGGCGGCCTACGCGCTGTACGTCGACACGCTGCGCCGCCGCATCGAAGTCAAGGGCACCGAGAACTTCCCGACCGCGGCCGGCAAGAAGCTCTACGGCGAACTCAAGATGACGGTCACCATCAACCACGACGGGCGCGTGCTCGACGCTGTGGTCGACGAGAGCTCGGGCAACACCACGCTCGACCGCCGTGCCCAGGCCATCGTGCGCAGCGTCGGCAACTTCGGCACCTTCACCGACGCGATGCGCAAGCAGACCGACCAGATCGTGCTGCAGTCGCGCTTCAAGTTCACGCGCGACGAGACCATCGAGCTGTCGTCCCAATAGCAACAGCACCCCAGCAGAACACGGAGCATCGGCCATGGATCAGTACTGCGTCATGGGCAACCCCGTCGAGCACAGCCGCTCGCCCCGCATCCACGCGCGTTTTGCGGAACTCTGCGGCCAGCCCATGGCTTACGGCCGGCGCCTGGTGCCGATCGGCGCCTTCGCCGAAGGCATCGCCGCCTTCCGCAGCGAAGCGGCCGCGCAGGGCGACACCGCGCGCGGCTGCAACGTCACCGTGCCTTTCAAGTTCGACGCCGCCGCGCTCGCACAGCACACCAGCGAGCGCGCCACGCTGGCGCAGGCCGTGAACACGCTGCGCTTCGAGACCGACGGCAGCATCCACGCCGACAACACCGACGGCATCGGCCTGGTCAACGACATCGTGCGCAACGCCGGCGTGCCGCTGGCGGGCCGGTCGCTGCTACTGATCGGCGCCGGCGGCGCCGCGGCGGGCGTGCTCGGGCCGCTGCTCGACGCGGGCGCCGCGCACGTCGTGGTGGCCAACCGCACGCTCGACAAGGCCATCGCGCTGGTGCAGCGCCATGCCGCGCTCGCGCTGCGCCACGGCGCCACGCTCGAGGCCTGGGCGCTCGACGACGTGCCGGGCGATTTCGACGTGGTGGTCAACGCCACCGCCTCCAGCCTCGCGGGCGACGCGGTGCCCGTGCGCGCGCAGGTGCTGCGTCCCGGCGCGCTGGCCGTCGACATGATGTACGGCCCCGCCGCCGCAGGCTTCATGGCCTGGGCCGAAGCGCACGGCGCGGTCGCACGCGACGGCCTCGGCATGCTGGTGGAACAGGCCGCCGAAGCCTTCGAATTCTGGCGCGGCGTGCGCCCGCCGTCGGCCCAGGTGCTGGCCGAGCTGCGCGCCTCGCTCGCCGCCGGCGCATGAAGGGCCTGCTGCGCCTGATCGCCTGCCTCGTGGTGGCGGGCCTGGCGCTCGAACTGTTCTTCGTGGTGCGCATCGCGGCCATGGCGGTGATCGATCCGCAGAGCACGGCCTTCCAGCGCTCCGAGGCCTGGCGCGTCGCCCTCTCGCAGGGCCGCGAAGGCGGATGGCGTCAGGACTGGGTGCCGTACACGCAGATCAACGACACCCTCAAGCGCGCCGTGATCGCCAGCGAAGACGCCGGCTTCGTCGACCACAACGGCGTCGAGTGGGAAGCCATCGAGCGTGCGCGCCAGCGCAACGCCCGCGCCGAACAGCTGGCCGCCAAGCGCATGGCGCGCGCGGCGGCACGCGGCAAGCCGGCGCAGCCGGCCCCGCTGCGCGGCGGCTCCACCATCACGCAGCAGCTCGCGAAGAACCTGCTGCTGTCGGGCGAGCGCACCATGTTGCGCAAGGGCCAGGAGCTGGTGCTCGCCACGCTGCTCGAGGTGCTGCTCGACAAGCGGCGCATCCTCGAGATCTACCTGAACAACGTCGAATGGGGCGAAGGCGTGTTCGGCGCCGAGGCCGCCGCGCAGTACTACTTCAGGAAGCCGGCCGCACGCTTGACTTCATACGAGGCCGCGCGCCTGGCCGTGATGCTGCCGAGCCCGAAGTTCTTCGAGCGGCGGCCCAACTCCTCGTACATCAACGGACGGGCATCGACGATCGTGGCGCGGATGCCGGCGGTCGACCTGCCCTGAACTTGCGCACCGCGCCTTCCACCGCCAGCACGGCGACGAAGCCGATCGCGTAGGCCAGCACGTCCCACCAGTCGGCGGTGGCGCCGAGCACGATGCGCAGCGCGCGGTTCGGAATGTGCAGGTGCCAGGTCGACGCAAGGAACTGCCCGAGTTCCACCAGCAGCCCCACGCCGAAGGCCGCCAGCGCGAGCGGCAGCACGCGCGCGGCGACGAAGGTCTTGAACACCACGTACACCCACGCCACGGCGAGCACGTCGCCGAAGAAGCTTCGCACCCAGCCCCAGCGCGCGCCGACGGTGGCCAGCAGCACGAGCAGTACAAAAAGGGCCACCGCCCACGCCAGGGAAAGAAGATCGAATCGCCATCGCATGGCCCGTATCATCGCCTCCATATGCTGGCAAAGCTCACAGGTTGGTTGCTGCTGGGAATCGTCCGATTGCTCACCGGCGCGCAGGCGCGCTGGTACGGCTGTCCACCGAAGGCCGAGCAGCGCATCTACTTCGCGAATCACCAGAGCCACGCGGACCTCGTGATGATCTGGGCCGCGCTGCCCGAAGAGCTGCGCAGCATCACGCGGCCCATCGCGGCACGCGACTACTGGGCCAACACGCCGGTCAAGCGCTGGATCACGACGGAGGTGTTCAACGCGGTGTATGTGGAGCGGGCGGCCACGGGGGCTGCACCGGTTGCCCCGCCGCCGGAAGCACCGCCTCAGGCACCGCCACCCGCGGCGCCCATCGCCCCGGCCGAGCGCATCGAGCCCTCGATGGAGCCGCTGCTGCCAATCGAAACTGTGGCTCACGCATCGGCTGCCGACGGTCCACAGGAGATTCAGGGACAGCTCGACCTTCCCGCGCCCCCGCCGCCTCCACCACCGGTCGCGCCGCCGCCCGTCATCGAGCCCGAAGCACCAGCCGCCCCGCCCGAGCCTCCCGCCGCCGACCCGCTCGCGCCACTCATCGACGCCCTGCGCAGCGGCGACTCGATCATCATCTTTCCCGAAGGCACGCGCGGCCATACCGGCGAGCCGCAGAAATTCAAGTCGGGCCTGTACGCCCTGGCGACGATGTTCCCCGACGTGGTGCTCGTGCCGGCCTGGATCGACAACGTGCAGCGCGTGATGCCCAAGGGCGAGATCGTGCCCGTGCCCATCCTGTGCTCCGTCACCTTCGGCGCGCCGATCCGCGTCGAAGCAGGCGAAGAGCGCCGCCCTTTCCTCGACCGCGCCCGCGCCGCGGTGATCGCCTTGCGCGACGTCTGAAGGTATGAACCAGTTCCTGCGCAGCCTCAGCCCGACCCAGCAGGTCGCGGCCCTTTTCCTGATCGTCTTTGGCCTGCTCTTCATCGTGAGCACCGCCGTCTTCTTCCTGAGCTTCAAGGAGCGGCGCAACCCGGTGCACGACGAATCGTGGCAGGCCGAGCTGGCGCATTTCCGCGCGCTGCTGGGCACCACCTGGTTCATGGTGATCGTGTTCTGGATCGGCTGGGCGCTGGGCGAAACGGTGGCCACGGTGCTGTTCGCGCTGATCGCGTTCTTTGCGCTGCGCGAGTTCATCACGCTCTCGCCGACGCGGCGCGGCGACCACCGCAGCCTGATCCTCGCGTTCTTCGTGGTGCTGCCGATCCAGTTCTGGCTGGTGGCCACCGCGCGCTTCGACCTGTTCACGGTGTTCATCCCGGTCTACGTGTTCCTCGCCATTCCGGTGGCGAGCGCGCTGGCGAACGACCCGAGCCACTTTCTCGAACGCAACGCCAAGCTGCAGTGGGGCATCATGGTCTGCGTCTACGGCATGAGCCACGTGCCCGCGCTGCTGCTGCTGACCTTCCCGGGCTACGAAGGCAAGAGCGCGTTCCTCGTGTTCTTCCTGGTGTTCGTCGTGCAGACCTCGGTGCTGGTGCAGCACCTGATCTCGCGGCGCATGCAGCGCACGCCGTTCGCGCCGAACGTGAGCCGCAGCTTCAACTGGACCAGCTGGGGCGTCGGCATCGTCGTGGCCAGCCTGGTCGGTGCGCTGTTCTCGTTCATCACGCCGTTCAAGTTCGGGCAGGCGCTCGCGGTGTCGATCATTGCCTGCGTCGCGGGCTCCATGGGCCACCTCGTGATGAAGGCGCTCAAGCGCGACCGCGGCATTCCGAACTGGGGGCAGAAAGGCGTGGGCGTGACCGGCGCCAACGGCCTGCTCGACCGCGTCGACGCGCTGTGCTTCGCGGCGCCGATCTTCTTCCATTCGATCCGCTGGTACTTCAACGTCTGAAGCACCGGGCGGACGTCGGGCGATCAGACCTTGCGCCGCACCACCCGGTCGAAGGCCTGCTTCGCACGCCGCCCCAAGGCCTTCGTCTTCAGCGCCTGAAGCTCGCGCTTGAGCCGCGTGCGCTGCTCGGCCGAGAGCGCGGTGCCGAAGCGCCCGAGTGCCAGCTCCAGCGCCTCGCGCTGCGCCGCCACCCGCCCCTGCCGGCCTTCGGCCTCGGCCAGCCATTCGCAGGCATTGGCGACGCGCTCGCGCAAGGCCGCGTCGCCCGACTCGCCGAAGCGCGCGATGAGCACGCGGTAGGCCTTGGCCTGGCCAGGCAGGTCGTCCATCTTGTCGAAGGCCTTGGCCTTGTTGATCAGCGACTTGGCGGCCCACAGCTGCAGGGCGCTGTCCCGCGCCATCGCCGTGCGCGCGATCACCTCGTCGTAGCTGGCCACGGCCTCGGCGAAGCGGCCCGCGCGGCGCAGCACGGCGCCCTTGCGGAACAGCGCACCGGCCACGCGCGCGCGCAGATCGGGCAGCTCGGAGTTGCCCCAGCGCGCAACGATCTCGTCGTGCACGCGCATCTCGTCCGCGGGCCGCGCGAGGCGGTCGAGCGCGGTGCTCTTGTATTGCAGGCACAGTGCCACCTGCGACTGCATCTCGGTGGAGGCATCGGCGCCGTAGCGCGCGTCCATCGCGTCGGCGGCCTCGACGACCTCGGCGAAGTGCTCCAGCGCCAGCAGGCAGAAGGTCTTGTGCGACAGGGCGCGCGCGCACTGGCGGCGCATCAGCGGGTGCGGCGAGGCGGCATGCGCCGCGAGCACCTCGTCGAACAGCGCGATGGCCTCGCGTGAGGCGCCCGCGTCGCCGAGCTTGCGGCCTTCGCGAACGGTGTCGCATGCCGCATCGAAGAGCTCGGCCGGCAGCTCGCCGGCGTCGAGGCCGCCGGTCTTGCGCAGGCGCTTCAGGCAGGCCTCGCGCCCAGCCGTCGCCTTCACGCGCAATTCGCGCAGTTCGGGCGTGGCGCCGTCGCGCGACAACGCGACGAGCGGCTCGTACACCGCGAGCGCCGCCTCGGGCCGGCCCAGCAGGTCGAGCAGCACGAAGCCCTTGTGCAGCAAGGTGGTGGCCACGGTGCGCTGCACCATGGCGTCGCTGTCGCGGGCGAAGGTGTCGAGCAGGCGTTCGCAAGCGGCCAGCGCGGCTTCGCCGTCGCCCTGGTCGCGCAGCCCCACGGCCCACCCGTGGGCGCGCACGGCCGCAAGGCGGCGCACCTGCGCGGACGCGTCGTGGCCGTAGCGGTCGAGCAGCCAGCCGACCAGCTCGGCGCGGCGCGCGACCTCGTCGAGCCCGAGGCCGTCGAAGAACAGGGCCAGCGCGCGAACGCCTTCGAGCCGCAGCTCAGGCGCGGCCTCGGCCAGCCCGGCCTCGATCTGGTCGGCCACCTGCAGGCACAGCACCTGCGCCTGCGTGTGCTGCGCCAGCTCGCGCAGGTTGAGCACCGCGGCCAGCCGGGCCCGCGCCACGCGCAGGACCACGCCGGCGTCGGCGGCGCCTTCGAAGCGTTCGATGGCCGCTTCGAGCGTGGCCAATGCGTCCTGCGGCAGGCCGCGGTGGTGTTCGATCTCGGCCTTCAGCAAGCGCGCGTCGAGCCGCCACGCATCGAGCGCGGCATCGGCCTGCGCATCGAGCTGTTCGCTCATGAAGTCACAGGCCTCGCAACGCGCCGCCGCATCGTCGATGAGCCAGGTGCGCTGGTACAGCGCGTGGGCGATGTGCGCGCGGATCTCGGGCTCGCTGCGCCCGCCGTGCGCGGCCACCAGGCGGTCGAGCGTGGCCAGCGCGTCGGCCGGGCGGTGCAGCTGGCGCAGCACGTGCGCGAGCAGCCGCAGCGCCTGGCAACAGGGCACGACCACGCCGGCGTCGGGCAGCGCACCGAACTCTGCGATCAGCCGGCTGCAGGCGGCGATCGCCTCGCGGCGGCGGCCGAGGTCGCTCAACAGCTCCGCCTGGCGAAAGCTCGCGGCGGCGCGTTCGGCGGGAGATTGCTGCAGGTGCGCGGGCAAGACCGGGGCGTCGTTCGATGGCTTCGGTTGCTGCTGCGCGGAGGACTCGACTACATTCACCTTCGCTTCCTTGTGTGGCGCGCCCCGCGCGGAGCGGGGCGGAATGCAAGAACGGCGGATTCTGCCCGCGATCCCCCACGCATCGCGCGCGAATTCGCACCTTCTTCAACCTTCCTCACCCAGGCTTAGGCCTTTACGCTTCCTTTTCATGCGGATCCTCGGCATCGACCCCGGTTTGCAGACCACCGGCTTCGGCGTGGTCGATGCGGACGGCCATGCGCTGCGCTACGTGGCCAGCGGCACCATCAGCACCCGGCACCTGGGCAGCGGCAACCTGCCGGCGCGCCTGAAGGTGCTGTTCGACGGCATCGGCGAGATCACGGCGCGCTACCAGCCCGAGGCGTCGGCGGTCGAAATCATTTTTGTCAACGTCAACCCGCAGTCGACGCTGCTGCTGGGCCAGGCGCGCGGCGCCTGCGTGACGGCGCTGGTGAGCCACAACCTCTCGGTGGCCGAGTACACGGCGCTGCAGATGAAGAAGGCCGTGGCCGGCCCCGGCCAGGCCGCGAAGGCGCAGGTGCAGGAGATGGTGAAGCGCCTGCTCGACCTGCCCGGCCTGCCCGGCGCCGACGCGGCGGACGCGCTGGGCATCGCGATCACGCACGCGCAGGTCGGCCGTTCGATGGCGCGGCTCGCGGAGGCGGCCGAGCTGTCGAAGACCCACGCCGGCACCTACCGGCAAGGACGTTCGCGCTGACGGCGATTCAGCGCACGATGTAGCGCAGGTCGCCCAGGCGCCGGCGGCGTTCGCGCACCTCGGCGGCCACCGACACCGAATCGCCAGCCAATGCCCGCGCGATCCAGTCGGCCAGCTGCGGCATGTCCTCGGGCGTGAAGCCCAGCCGCACGATCTCGGGCACGCCCAGGCGCAGGCCGTTGATGTCGCCGTCGACCGGTGCGATCGGCAGGCCGATGCCGCAGGCCAGCAGGCCGCCTTGGGCCAGCTGCTTCGCCGCGCGCTGCCCGCCGCCCCAGCGCGCGGCCTCGAGCGCGAACTGGTGCGACTGCGTGAAGCCGCGTGCCTTGGCGAACACCGGCAGGCCTTGCGCATCGAGCGCGCGTGCGAGCGCCTGCGCGGTGTCGCGCATCGCCGCAGCATAGGCCGCGCCGTGCACCTTCCAGTCGAGCAGGCCGCGCGCCAGCGCCGCGGTGCGGCCCGCGTCCGAGTTGGCCGTGAGGCCGGGGTAGGCGATGGCGTCAATGCGCTCCATCAGCGCCGCGTCGTTCGACACGATCAGCCCGCCGGCCGGGCCGCCCAGGCTCTTGTAGGTGCTCATCGTGATCGCGTGCGCGCCCTCTTCGAGTGGCTGCGGCCAGGCCTTGCCGGCCACCATGCCCGAGAGGTGCGCGGCATCGAACAGCACCTTGGCGCCCACGCTGTCGGCCACCTCGCGGATGGCGGACACCGGGTGCGGGAACAGGTTCAGGCTGCCGCCGATGGTGATGAGCTTGGGCTTCACCTCGCGTGCCAGCTTGGCCAGCGCCACGACGTCGACCGAGTAGCCGTCGGCATCGACCGGCGCCGGCACGGTCTTCAGGCCGTAGAGCCCGGCCGCGCCCGCCGCATGGTGCGTCACATGGCCGCCGATGGCGGGCGGCGGCGCGATGACCGTGTCGCCGGGCTGGCAGGTCGCCATGAACACGTAGAGGTTCGACAGCGCGCCCGAGCTCACGCGCACCTCGGCGAAGCGGGCGCCGAACACCTCGGCCGCCAGCTCGGCGGCGACGACCTCGATGCGCTCGATGGCTTCCAGCCCCATCTCGTACTTGTCGCCCGGGTAGCCCAGCGACGGGCGCGAACCCAGTCCGCGCGACAGCAGCGCCTCGGCGGCGGGGTTCATCACGTTGGTGGCCGGGTTGAGGTTCAGCCCGTCGACGTCGTGGAGGCGGTGGCTGTCGGCCACGAGGCGTTCGATCTCGGCGGCCACGCCCGCCGCATCGCGCGCGGCAGCATCGGCGGCAATGGCGAGCACGTGGTCCTCGCTGGCGGCGGGAACCCAGGAACGGCGGTGAAGGGCTGCGGGCATGCGGTGTCTCGCTGAGGAAAGGAATGACCGCATGGTCGCGCCCTGCGCCTGCGCCGGCAACACGGATAAACTGGGCCTGAGCCCTAGAAAAACTTGGCCTAAACCATGTCCCTCGCCCCACCCCGCCCTCGCC
>NZ_JBYSZY010000093.1:0-13444 GCF_058787635.1 Variovorax sp. FW305-3-2-15-B-LB1
CCCCCCGCCCCGGGGGACGCAGGTGAAACAGCCAAACAGCCTGCCCCTTGCGGGGCGAAAACGCCGCGTTGCGGCAGAAAGGAAGCCAGTTCATGAGTGACTACCTCAATCGATTCCAGGCGCAAACGAGGCGCAAGGCCGACTCCGAGCTTATCCGCCGCTGGGAATGGGACGCCCGTTTTCACGGCGACGAGAACATAAAGCGTCAAGCGTCCAACGCCAAGCGCACCGCGACATCGATGCGGAAGGCCTGCGAGCAGTTCAGCAATGTGGTGAAGCCAGAACACGAGCTGGCAGTTAAAGCGGCGGCAAGCGCCTTGCGCTCGATGGCAGCGGAGCTTGAGTTGCTGGCGGCTTGGGCTAAGGACTACCACGCCTTCTGTGCTGCTGAGCGGAAGAAGGAAGAGACGGCCGAACTCGAAGCGCTCGCGCAAGAGCGTTGGGGCCACGACGACGCGGCGCTGAAGTTCGAGTGCGATTTGTTCGCCGAGTTGGGAACTGTAGAGGGGCAACTGACCTTTGCGAACTGGTGCCACGCCGCAGGCAAGCACCTGGACTGCAAGGTCGAGGAAATCAGCTGCAACGTCCAGGGATTACTGCCAGGCCCGACGGATCGAATCAGAGCGGCCCTCACGGTAAAGCAAGGCATGGACAGGAGGACGGCCAACAAGTGGGTTGGCTGGCGTGGCCAGACAACGGTGATTTGCGGCTGGCCCGACTACCAAGCGTATCTGGCGTACCGCAGGGAGGTGGCGAGCACTTCAGCGCGCATCGTTCAGATGGCCGCCGGCTTCAACTGAAGCGTGAACACAACGACAACGAGGAGAGAACGACATGGACAACAGCAACGGAAGCTACAGCCTGGACGCGACCTGCGGGACGGGGGCTGACTGGGCGGAGCTCGAAGCCCGTCATACCGAGTGGTACGACATGCTCGAGGCCGGCCCCTGGAACATGACCCGTGCCGAGCTCGAGGAGCTTGCGAAGACCGCTCCGAACGCCTTCAGCCGCGGCCTGGCGTACGCCTGGCTGGCGTCCAGGCAGGACGTGGCCAACCAGACCCAAGTCCCCTTCCTTTGAGGACACCAACATCATGACCCCCCTGACCCCCGACGAGCGGGCGGCCCGCCGGCAGGCCTGGCTCGAGTTCCAGGCTCAGCTTGCTCAGCTCGACGCACGGCTGGCACGGATTGATTGCTCCATCGGCGCACTGGAGGCTGAGCAACGCCAGCGTCGGCGCGCGCAGGCCCAAGCCGCACGAGCAGCCGCGGCAGCTCGCCAGCGTGAATACGAGTCTGCCCAGGCGGCGCGGCAGCAGCGCATGTCGGCGGGCCTGGCCACGGCCTTCCTACTCGGCGCGGGAGCCGTCGTGTCTGGGGCCTCGATGCGCCACCCGATGGGGCTGCGCGAACTCGATTGAGCTCGGGGCCCAACCAATTTCAACAACCAGTTTTTCGATTCCAGATTTTCAACTCATCATGCAAACCAAAAACAAGTTCCCCCAATTCCCCAGTGTGATCGCGCTTGCTGCCGCAGCCGTCGTTCTCCTCTCTGCCTGTGGCGGTGGTGGAGGAGGTGGCGGCGGTGGTGGCATTCCGCTGATCGGCATTGCCCCGCCGCCGGCACCGGACACCAGCGCTCCCCCACCGGTGCAGCCGCCCGTTGCCCCGCCTCCGTCCCAGCCGGGCACGGACGACCCCACTGCAGGCGAGACCGCCTCGACCATCGTCACCTCGGTCCCAGCGCCGACGTATGCCGTGGGCTCCGAGGAACTGGCCGCCTTCAACCTGCTGAATGCCGAGCGCGGCCGCTGCGGCTTCGGGCTGCTGGCCCAGAACGCTCACCTGGATGTCGCTGCCGTGGGCCACGGTCGCTACTTGCTGGTGAATAACATCGCAGGCCATTTCCAGGATGCTTCGAAGGCTGCCTTCACCGGGGTGACGCCTACCGACCGCGCCAATGCCGCAGGTTACGGACAAGGGCTGATCCTGGATGACTTTGCCGATACCACCGGCGCGCTCGCGAACGTGCTCGGGCCAACGCAATACGCAGCGGAGGGGCGTGGGATCGCGGCAGTGCGCAGCCTGCTCAGCTCTCCGTACCATGCACTCGATTTGGTGTCGCCGCAGGTCGAAGTGGGCCTTTCGGTCATGAGCTCCGACTTGGTCGGCACCACAGCCACCTTCGGTCCGCGCGCGATCACGCAGATCGCCACCGGAATTGCGTTGGGCCAGTTCTCTCAAAAGCCAGACGGAGCGGCCATCCTGACCTTCCCCTGCGAAGGAACGACTGGCACGGCCTACGAGCTGCGCAACGAAACGCCCAACCCGGTGCCCGGACGCGACCTGAATGCAAACCCCGTGGGCCAGCCAGTGATCGTGTCGGTACGTGTGGGCCAGTTGCTGGCCATCAGCTCGGCCACGATGGTGAAGAAGTCGGATGGCTCTCCGGTCATCCTGCGGGCGCCGATGGTGCGCGCGAATGATCCCAACTTCCTGGTCGACCCGAGCCGCGCCATCATCCTGCCGGATCAGCCGCTCGAGCCGAGCACGGAATACACCGTGAACATTTCGGGCACAAGCACCACCATGAAGGACTTTAACAACGGCGATCCGATCAGCACCGGCACCAACCCGGCGATCACGTCGAACGCGACCGGCGCGTTCACGAAGACCTTCACGTTCAAAACGGGAGTCTGATCGGCAATCTCTCTAGAAGGCAGCGAGCGCACTTTTGGGGTGCGGGGAGATCCCGGGGGGCGCCACGCACGGACCTTGAAGCAATTCAGCGCAACTGGCTTTGTCGACCACGCGCTTTTCAGACCTCGGCAGTCCCCTCTTCAGCCTCGGACGCGCCCCCCCCGTCCGAGGCTGGCCCGGCATCGATTAGGTCAACCGTGGGCAGCATCGGCATTTCGCGCGCCTCCTCGACGGTGCCCGTGAGCCAACGAACGGGCCCACAGAAGTCGCTCTCTGTACCAATTTTCCTGTCCGACAGCTGTCATTGAAAAGCGCCGCGATCCAACCGCATCGCTCGCTACAAAGACGCTCTGCCAACCAAATGAGTTACAGGTGGCGTCTTAATTCTCGACGAGCTTTATTTCTAGCTTGCTGTTGATTTCGTTGGTTTTTAGCTTGACGGCGATTCTATCCAGAGGGCCGACGTGCAGCGTCTTGGCCCCCTCGGGTTTACTCGAGTTGAAAACAAACCTGTACTCATTTTGATAAGAGTAAGTACTTCTTTTTTTAAATGGGGACTCAATCTCTTCAAAACTTCCGTGAAATGTTTCGGGATCAAAATAATCAACAAGTCGCCCCCGAGTCGAATAGCCCTGCAACTTAGCGGCTGCACCTACTTTTTCGATGAATTCCTTAACGTTGTGGATAACAACGGCATGCTCTCCGAGCGAAATCATTTCCTCGCTAAGCGTCGTGTGCAACTTCAACATTGAATTGATTTTCTTGACAGCGCACAGTCGTTCTTCTTCTGTTTCATACGACTCTTCGAAGTCCGGAACCGTAACGGCGTACATGCAAAAGACATTCATACGATCGTGCGTCGTGCACTGCATTGCTACCGGGCCGGCCAGTCCTTCTATTGGAAAGGATTTCTCCTCACCGTCCGGAGTCTTATGTGACAACATCAAGGATATCTGGTCGGGTTGAAACCAATCCGAGAGAGCCTCGAATTGATCTCCTCGAGCGGCATCGCCTTCTATCTGCTTAAACTGGCCAATCGTCTTGCAGAAGATCTCTCCCTTTCGAATAAACGCATCAGCGTATTCCTCCTTATCAAATACCTTAACTAGAAGATATATATTTTTTCTCATTGGCCAGTCTCACTGTTTCGAATACGTATAGCGTAAATGGACCATGCGCGGGGCGCGCCCGACGCGCCGGACGCCGCACTACACAAGCATTTTGCGCCAGGTGCCCGTGGCGCAGGCCTAGCCTTGCGGGTGATGCAAATTGCGGTCGACTAAGAACTGATTTTTCGATCAGCCTGTCTATTTACACAGGGGCGAGGCTGCTCGAGGTAGCTGCCGTGACGTCGGGCTGGGTTGCTGCTCGACAAAGTTGCAACAAGATGTGGCAAGCTACGCCGATGGACTGCCTCACCTTCATCACAAAACTCATTGAATTTCTCGCGTGGCCACTTGCCCTGGTTATCGGAGCATTCGCCCTCAGGGTAGAGATTCGTAGCCTGCTGCCCCAAATCACAAAGTTCGAGGCAGGCCCTGTCAGATTCGAACTCGCCCAGATTAAAAAAGAGGTTGAAAGTGCTAAAGATACAGCGTCGGCAGCGATCAACAAATTGGATGAGCCCGCGATAGTGACGCCAGTGACGACCGCAGGTCGGCGTCCACCGGCTTTTGGCGGGGAAGGGGCTTCGGTCGAACCAGAAGTTGGGGAAGCAGACGATGGCGCACCATTGCACGGCGTGGGGCTTCCTGGTGACAGCCCGGGCTCAAGGTTGGCTGTATTAAAGGCGCTTGGTGAAAGTAAGTTCGCCATGAGGTCGCTCTCTGGAATCAAGGCGGACACAGGGCTTGACACCGCAGCAGCTCGTGCGGTTCTTGGCGGACTGGAGGAGTTGGGCTGGGTCTCGGAAACTAGAAACGCCTCGGGTCAAAGGCGATATTTCCTAACAACGCTAGGCTCGCAAAGCCTGCTCATGACCCGCGTCCACGCGCCTCAGCCAAGCGCCAATATCTTCGGGCAGACCTGAAAACTAGTAGCCCATCAGGACCCTGCCAACGTCCACCTGTGCCTTCAACGCGTTCACTTCGCTGTCTCGGCGTGCGACTCACGAAATGACTGTCGACGATGCTTGGTCGATCCTCCCAATCGGACGACAGCGCGCGGGCTTGACCTCCCAGATCGCCCATATTGCGCGCACCAGAGGAAAAGCGCCCGAAGGCGCTTTTCTGTAGTGGCATTGCACCGACTCAGGGGGCCGGATACATGGAGTCTGCCGCGACAGTGCAGTAAATCGGATTGCCTCCGGTGGCCATGCAGCCCGCAATCGCCGTGTTCCGCGTGTACTGCCAGTTGTACCAAGCCGTGTAATCGGCGCGGGCTCGGGCATCGGCTGCACGACCTACGGCGTAGCTCGCCGTGCCCTGCGCGGCCGAAGCGACTTGGCTAGCGCTCTGGGCTGTCTGGCCTGCCCACTCGGCCATGCCTTGGGCGTTCTGCGCTCGTCCACGGGCGTCGCTGATCCCGTTGTAGATCGCAGTCTGGTCGATGCCTACGCCGGCAATCTGACGACCGCCCGTCGAATCGGCAATCTGGAGTTGCTGCGCGTGCGAGCTGACGGCGGCTAGCCACCATGCGAAAGCGAAGAGGAGGTGCTTCGTGTTCATGTCTCGAACTCAGTGGATCTCGATTTGAGGAATGAGAGCCTGCGGAACCTGCAGCGATGCCAAGTTCAGCAATTCGCCTTCGCCCGGACCCCGATCAAAAGTGAGCCAGGGAAACACGTGAACATCACGGATGCGATTGTGGCGGTCCTTGATGACCGCAATGCCCAGCGCCTGATCGGTAAGACGCAGCGGTCCGCCTTCTTCTAGGCTGGCGGCTACGCACTGGAGCCACACGTCCTCATCGATCCGCATCGCTTCAGCATCGCCTGCACGCCAGCCGAGAGCGGAAGTCGATACTGAAGACTGAGGGGATGCGGTGCGAGAAGCATGCAAGCTGAGAAATGGGTCGATTGCGGCGAGCGTGAGTCGCCGAACTGCATCCGGCATTAGGTCAAACTGATCGGCCGCTTGAGTTGGATGAGTGTGAATCTTCATTTGGAGAGCTCCTTTTAGGTGACCGCCGCGAAGCGTGAAGGAGTTCGCGAGCCGAAAAAGATCGGCCAGGCTCCGGGCGGTCGGTAGCTATCTTGCGTAGGCCTTGGCTCTGACCAAACCCCAAGAATTCACCCAATCTTCGCAAGCAAGTCAGCGGCTCGCAAATGGACGTACCGCTTGAGCATGACGAAGCTCTTGTGGCCGCTGATGCTCGATGCTTCGATTGGGCTCAGACCTTTGGTGAAGAGGAGGGTGATCCCTTCATGGCGTAAGTCGTGCCAGTGCAGATCGCTTATTTCGAGGCGCGCGAGCGTTTTCTTCCAGACCATGACGACGGCGTTCTGCGTGCACCCGAACAGTCGGCCATCGATGCTGCGGGGCATGGCCTGGAGGACGGCCACGGCCTTCGAGGACAGCGGGATTTCATGCGGTACGCCTTTGTTCGCGCGCTGGTGGTAGGCGCGTGGAATCGCAAGCACGCGTCCGGCCAGGTCGATCCAGTCCCATCGGATCTCGAAGAGCATGGCCTGCCTCAACGTGAGCTCGATCGCGAGTTCGAATGCTGGCAGGGCCCATGGGTTGCTCGACTCGCCCAGCGCGAGCGCCAAGAGCTCGCGCTCGCCTGGGTGCAGGCGTCGATCACGCGCCTTCGTGCCGCTGGGCTTTCGAATGTTTTTGAGAGGATTTTGCAAGCCCTCCCATCCCCATTCCTTGCGAGCCATCTCGAAAAGGTGGCTCACCAGCTGGAGCTCGAGCCGGACCGTGTTTTCGGCGCGGCCGTCCCGGCGCCGCTCGTCTCGATACGTGGCGAAGTCTGTTCCGCGCAGCGTGGCCATGTAGCGCTGCGCAAGCGGATGCTGCTTCCAGCGCTTGATGCGATTGAGATCGCGATCGGGGTGGGCTTTGCGGCTGCTGAAGTCACGGCCATAACGATCGAACGCTTCAGCCAGTGTGGTGCTCTCGGCCTCTCGGTTATCGCGGAAGATGCCGCGATCCATGTCGCCCTCAAGTGCGCGGGCCCAAGCTTCCGCTTGGGTCTTGCTATCGAAGCTGCGTGACTGAGTCGGCCAGCCGCGCCTGCGGATCTCGGCACGCCAGTAGCTTCCTCGCTTCGTAAAAGTTGCCATGTTTCATGTGCGAACGAACATGGACTCTGAGTCTCCAGTGCGCCAGAATTGCGCCAAACCCCAAGAATTCCTGGCGTTCGGCGCGTCAGCGCAACCCGTACGGAGCACAAAGAAAAACGGCCGAAACCCGCATGGATGCTTGGTTTCGACCGTTCTTGGTGTTGGTGGTGGGCCCTGAGTGACTCGAACACTCGACCTACGGATTAAGAGTCCGCTGCTCTACCAACTGAGCTAAGAGCCCTTGCTTTGAAAACCGTTAGTGTTTTCTGGCAAGACCACGAGTATATACCAATCTTTTTGGGACTTCAAAAAATTTCTGCACATTTGTACGAGAGCGTTAGGATGCGCGACCTTCGGGGCCCGACCCCATCCCTGTCAGAGGAGAAATTTCGATGAGCGATGCAAGCAACACCCCCCATGTCCTGATCACCGGCGCCGCGGGCGCACTGGGCCGGGCCGTGGCCCAGCACTTTCTTGACCAGGGCGCGCGGCTCGCGCTGGTCGATCACCACGCCGGTCGCCTGGCCGAAGTCTTCCCGGGCCTGGACAACTCGCAGCACCTGCTGCTCGCTGGCGACGTGACCTCGGCGCCCGACATGGCCGCGCTCACCGGCCAGGCGCTGCAGGCCTTCGGCCGCGTCGATGCGCTGGTGCACATCGCCGGTGGCTTCGAGATGGGCGAGGCGACGCACGCACTCACGCGTGCGAGCTGGGACCGGATGATGAACCTCAACGCCTGGTCGTTCGTCGCCGTGACGCAGGCCGTGCTGCCCTCGATGATCGAGCGCCGCGCGGGCCGCATCATCGCGGTGACGGCCAAGGTGGCGGCGCGCGGCCTGCCGGCCATGGCGGCGTACATCGCGTCGAAGAGCGCGCTGCAGCGGCTGGTGGAATCGATGGCGGCCGAGGCCGCGCCGCACGGCGTGAACATCAACAGCGTGGCGCCCAGCGTGCTCGACACGCCCGCCAATCGCCAGGCGATGCCCGACGCGAACCCGGCCGAGTGGGTGTCGACCTCGGTCGCGGCGCAGACCATCGGCTTCCTGGCATCGCCGGGCGCCGCGGCATTGCACGGCCAGCACCTGACGCTCGACGCCTGACATTTCCCGGCGGCAGCGCACAGCTGCAAATGAAAAAGGCCTTGGCGATTGCCAAGGCCTTTTTGCTGGGTCGGTTGGTGGAGAGGAGGAGGATCGAACTCCCGACCTCCGCATTGCGAACGCGGCGCTCTCCCAGCTGAGCTACCCCCCCAACACAGCCCACATTTTATCCAGCCGCGCATTTCCATGCACGCGGCCGTGCCAAGATGCGCCCCGGAAAAACAAGGAGCAAGCACCGCATGGAAGCGCACGACCCCGCCTGGCTGGAAGGCATGTACAACAACCTGGCGCGGGTGAAGGACCACCCCGCGTACTTCGCGCGCTGGGGACGCGATTCCGCCGCGGCGCGCGACACGCTGCCGTGCCGCATCGATGTTCCCTACGGCACCGGCCCGAACGAAACGCTCGACGTCTTTCCGGCGCCCGTGCCCGATGCGCCGGTGCTGGTCTTCATCCACGGCGGCTACTGGCGCGCCATGGACAAGAAGGACCACTCGTTCATCAGCCCCGCGTTCCACGACCGTGGCATCTGTGTGGTGCAACCCAACTACGCGCTGTGCCCGGGCCCGGTCGACCAGCCGGTGACGGTGCCGGACATCCTGCTGCAGATGGTGCGGGCGCTGGAATGGACCTGGCGCCACGTAGCAGCGCATGGCGGCGACCCGTCGCGCATCACCGTCGCCGGGCATTCCGCGGGCGGCCACATGGCGGCGGCGTTGCTGGCCTGCGACTGGAAGGCGGTCGCGCCCGATCTGCCCGCGCAGCTCGTGCGCAATGCGCTGTCGGTTTCGGGGTTGTTCGACCTGCGGCCGCTGCAGCGCACGCCCTTCCTCGAGCACACGCTGAAGCTCACCGATGCCGACGCGCGGCGCGCGAGCCCGGCGCTGTGGCCCGCGCCGGCGCGCGGCCAGCTCTATGCGGCGGTGGGAGGCAACGAGAGCGCGGAGTTCATCCGCCACAACGCGATGATCCGCGAGGCGTGGGGCCGCCACACCGTGCCGGTGTGCGAGGTGCTGCCGGGGCTTGACCACTTCGGCGTGGTCGATGCGCTGGCCGATCCGGCGCACGCGCTGCACCGCTACGCGGTGCAACTGCTCGAGGCCTGAAAGAAAAGAGACGGGCGGAGGGCCGCCCGTCGCGCTCACATCAGCAGGTGTTCGCCGGCGTTGTCGCCGCCCAGCGTGACGTAGTTGACCTTGCGGATGTCCATCAGCGTGCGGCCGCCCGCGTAGCTGATCGAGCTCTGCACGTCCTGCTCCATCTCGACCAGCGTGTCGGCCAGCTTGCCCTTGATGGGCTCGAGGATGCGCTTGCCTTCGACGTGCTTGTACTCGCCCTTGTTGAAGTCGCTGGCCGAGCCGTAGTACTCCTTGAAGAGCGTGCCGTCGACGTCGACCGTCTTGCCCGGCGACTCTTCGTGGCCCGCGAACAGCGAGCCGATCATGACCATCGACGCGCCGAAGCGGATGCTCTTGGCGATGTCGCCGTGGTCGCGGATGCCGCCGTCGGCAATGATCGGCTTGGTGGCCACGCGCGCGCACCACTTGAGCGCCGACAGCTGCCAGCCGCCCGTGCCGAAACCGGTCTTGAGCTTGGTGATGCAGACCTTGCCCGGGCCGATGCCGACCTTGGTCGCGTCGGCGCCCCAGTTCTCCAGGTCGATCACGGCCTCGGGCGTGCCGACGTTGCCGGCGATCACGAACGACTTGGGCAGCTTGGCCTTGAGGTAGCCGATCATGTTCTTCACGCTGTCGGCATGGCCGTGCGCGATGTCGATCGTGATGTATTCGGGCACGAGGCCCTGGGCCACCATCTGGTCGACGGTGTCGTAGTCGGGCTTCTTCACGCCCAGCGAGATCGAGGCGAACACGCCCTTGCCCTGCATGTCCTTCACGAACTGGACGTTGTCCAGGTCGAAGCGGTGCATCACGTAGAAGTAGCCGTTCTGCGCGAGCCACAGGCAGATCGACTCGTCGACCACCGTTTTCATGTTGGCAGGCACCACCGGCAGGCGGAAGGTGCGCTCGCCCAGCGTGACGCTGGCGTCGCATTCCGAGCGGCTTTCCACGCGGCATTTGCGCGGCAGCAGAAGGATGTTGTCGTAATCGAAGATTTGCATGACCAGGCTCCTGAAAGGAATCGTTGAGTGGAACGAATGAGCGCTTGGTCCGGCCGGTTCTCGTGGTCGCGTCATGAAAATGACGGCCAAAAAAAACCGGACGCAAGAAACTTGGGCCCGGTGATTGATTTTACGGCCATGGCGATGATGCGCAAGTCGCCGGGGCGTATTGACCCTATGGGTTGCTGCGTATACCCGACGACCGCGGTGCGCTTCTTTGTCAGAACCGGTAGCCGATGCCCACGCCGAACAGCCACGGGTCGACCTTCACGGTCGACAGCTGCACGCCGTCCATGTTCACGGCGCTGCGGATGCGCAGCTTCTTCACGTCGATGTTGAGGTAGGTGTTCTTCGCCACCTCGATGTCGACACCGGCGCCCAGCGCGAGGCCGAAGCTCTCGTTCTGCAGCTGCAGCTGCAGGCGCCCGACCGTCGGCACCTGCAGGTTGACGCTGCTCAGGCGCGTGTAGTTCAGGCCCGCGCCGATGTAGGGCCGGATCTTCGCGGTGGGCATGAAGTGGTACTGCAGCATCAGCGAGGGCGGCAGGTGCTTGAAGGTGCCGATGTCCACGGGCCCGCCCAGCGCGCTCTGCTGCACGGTGACCGTCTGTTTCTGCGGCACCGTCAGCACCAGTTCGGCGGCGATGTTCGGCGTGAAGAAGTAGGTGACGTCGAGCTCGGGAATGGTCTTGCTGTTGACCGTGATGGCGTCGGCCGGAATCGACAGGTCGGCCACCGGCGCCGAGTGGTTCGCCGGCTTCAGGTACACGGCGCGGGCGCGCACCAGCCAGTTGCCTTGTGCTTCCTGCGCGGCGGCCGGCAGGGCGGCCATGGCGCCGAGCAGGGCGGCGAGGCAGGCGGGGGCGAATTTCTTGGGCATGGGTTCTCCAGTGACGGCCGGCGCGCAGGGCCGGCAACTGGAGGGCAGTCTCCCGCCGGGCATGGCCGCCTCGCTTGATCTGTCGCAAGCGCGGCGGGCCCGCGCACGCCGGCGGGCCCGGCCTTGATCCAGGTCATGCCCGCAGGGGCAAGCGCGCCCGGCGGGGCCCGGGGCGGGGCAGCTTTCTACAATGGAGCCCATGCTCCCTCACGACCTGTTTTCCGGCGCGTCCGCAGCCGATACGGGCGGCCCTGCCTCGCCGTTGCTGAACAACCTCAACGCCGAGCAGCTTGCTGCCGTCACGCTGCCCGCGGGCAATGCCCTCATCCTTGCCGGTGCCGGCTCCGGCAAGACGCGGGTGCTCACCACCCGCATCGCCTGGCTGCTGCAGACGGGGCAGGTGTCCGCCGGCGGCATCCTGGCCGTCACCTTCACCAACAAGGCCGCCAAGGAAATGATGACGCGGCTGACCGCGATGCTGCCGGTGAACGTGCGCGGCATGTGGATCGGCACCTTCCACGGCCTGTGCAACCGCCTGCTGCGCGCGCACTGGAAGCTGGCCAACCTGCCCTCGACCTTCCAGATCCTCGACACGCAGGACCAGCTCTCGGCCATCAAGCGCCTGATGAAGCAGTTCAACGTCGACGACGAGCGCTTTCCGGCCAAGCAGACGCAGTGGTTCATCGCTGGCGCCAAGGAAGACGGCCTGCGCCCCGGCGACATCGAGGCCCGCAGCGACGACGACCGCAAGAAGGTCGAGCTCTACCAGCTGTACGAAGAGCAGTGCCAGCGCGAAGGCGTGGTCGACTTCGGCGAGCTGATGCTGCGCAGCTACGAGCTGCTGCGCGACAACGAGCCCGTGCGCGAGCACTACCAGCGGCGCTTCCGCCACATCCTGGTCGACGAGTTCCAGGACACCAACCGCCTGCAGTACGCATGGCTGAAGATGCTCGCGGGCCACACGGCGGCCGGCGGCCACTTCACGCCGGGCGAGCACAACAGCGTGATCGCCGTGGGCGACGACGACCAGAGCATCTACGCCTTCCGCGGCGCGCGCGTGGGCAACATGACCGACTTCGTGCGCGAGTTCGACGTGCGCCGCCAGATCGTCCTGGAGCAGAACTACCGCAGCTACAGCAACATCCTCGATTCGGCCAACGAGCTCATCAGCCACAACAAGAAGCGCCTGGGCAAGAACCTGCGCACTGACCAGGGGCCAGGTGAGCCGGTGCGCGTGTACGAATCGCCCACCGACCTCGCCGAGGCGCAGTGGATGGTCGAGGAAATGCGCCAGCTGGCGCGCGACGGCTTCGACCGCAAGGAAATGGCCGTGCTCTACCGCAGCAATGCGCAAAGCCGGGTGATCGAAACGGCGCTGTTCAATGCCTCGGTGCCGTACCGTGTGTACGGCGGCCTGCGCTTCTTCGAGCGCGCCGAAATCAAGCATGCGCTGGCCTACCTGCGCCTGCTCGAGAACAAGGACGACGACACCAGCTTCCTGCGTGTCGTCAACTTCCCGCCACGCGGCATCGGCGCACGCACGCTCGAAAGCCTGCAGGACGCGGCGCGCGCCGCCGGGCGTTCGCTGCACGATGCGGTGAGCGCGGTCGGCGGCAAGGCCGGCTCGAACCTCACGGCCTTCGTCGCCAAGATCGACGTGCTGCGCGAGCAGACCCAGGGCGTGAGCCTGCGCGAGATCATCGAGCTGGTGCTCGACCACAGCGGCCTTGTCGAACACTACAAGGCCGACCGCGAAGGCGCCGACCGGCTGGAGAACTTGGACGAACTCGTGAACGCGGCCGAAAGCTTCGTCACGCAGGAAGGCTTCGGCCGCGACGCCGTGGCGCTGCCGGTCGACGAGCTGCGCCAGTCGCCCGCCAGCCAGGGGCTCGACCCCAGCCGGCCGGTGCTCGACGAGCCGCTGGCGCCCGACGCCGAAACCGGCGAAACGCTGAGCCCGCTCGCGGCCTTCCTGACGCATGCGGCGCTCGAGTCGGGCGACAACCAGGCGCAGGCCGGGCAGGACGCGGTGCAGCTCATGACCGTGCACGCCGCCAAGGGCCTGGAGTTCGACTGCGTGTTCATCACCGGCATGGAAGAGGGCCTGTTCCCGCACGAGAACTCGATGAGCGATTTCGAGAGCCTCGAGGAAGAACGGCGCCTGATGTACGTGGCGATCACGCGCGCCCGCAAGCGCCTGTACCTGAGCCATTCGCAGACGCGCATGCTGCACGGCCAGACCCGCTACAACGTCAAGAGCCGCTTCTTCGACGAGCTGCCGGAAGGCGCGCTCAAGTGGCTCACGCCGAAGAACCAGGGCTTTGCGCCTTCGGCCTTCGGCTATGGCGGCGGCTACGGCAGCACGCGCGGCGGTGCCGGTGGCTACGGTGGTGGGGGCGGCGGCAACCGCTACGGCGG
>NZ_JBYSZY010000094.1:0-12922 GCF_058787635.1 Variovorax sp. FW305-3-2-15-B-LB1
GGATCAGGGCTCGCCCTTGTTTGAGCGAAGCGAGTTTGGGCGAGACCCCGCGAAACGTGAGCACCGCAGGTTGCCCGTAGCGAAGCGGAGGGACGCAGACAGTAGGGTCGCCTTTCTTTTGCCTACGTTTCTTTGGCGAAGCAAAGAAAAGTAGGTCGGCCGCCGGGCCGAGACCCGGCCCCGGAACCCAAACGAATCAGCGCGCGTGCGTAACGCCCCCGTCCACCACAAGCGTAGACCCCATCACATAGTCCCCAGCCCGCGAAGCCAGGTAGATAGCGGCACCAGCCATGTCCTCAGGCGTACCAATGCGCCCAGCAGGAATCCGTCCCTTGACCTCATCCCCGTGATCCCGCGCATCCTTGTTCATATCCGAAGCAAACGCCCCCGGAGCAATCGCACTGACCACGATCCGATCCTGCGCCAACCGCAGCGCCATCCGCCGCGTCAACTGAATCAACCCAGCCTTGCTCGCCGCATACGAATAAGTCTCCTGCGGATTCACAGAAATCCCGTCGATAGAAGCAATGTTGATCACCTTCGCCAGATGATCCGTAGCCGCCTTCTTGAGCATCGGCGTCAGTGCCTTCGTCAGGAAGAAGGGCGTCTTCAAGTTCAAGTCGACAACCTTGTCCCATCCACTCTCCGGAAACTCCTCATAAGGCGCCCCCCAGGCAGCCCCAGCGTTGTTGACCAGGATGTCCAGCGACCCTTCGTGCTTCGCATAGGCATCGACCAGCGCCTGAGCCCCTTCCACAGTAGAAACATCCGCTGGCAGCGAAACGCAATGCCCAAAAGCCGACAGCTCCTTCGCCGTCTGATCGCAAGCCGCCGCCTTGCGCGCCGAGATGTACACGCGCGCGCCCTGCGCCAGGAAGCCCTCGGCAATCATGCGGCCGATGCCGCGCGAGCCGCCGGTGATCAAGGCGCTGCGGCCCTTCAGCGAGAAGAGTTGGGTGGTGTCCATGTGCGTTTGTCTCCTGAGTGGTGGAAGAGAGGAAGTTCAATTCCCGTCAGGAGAAAGCTTAGTCCGCGACGCGCCCGCGCCGCGTCACCTAGGCGGCAGCAGGAGCAGAAGGCAGCGCCAGCCGGCGCGGGCTCTCGAAGGTGCGCAAGGCGCCATTCAGCGGGTCGACAAAAGCCAGCGACCGCGCCAGCAGCTGCAGCGGCCTGTCGAAGTCGTCGTTCCCCGCGGGCTGCAGCGTGGGATAGAACGGGTCGTTCACGATCGGAAAACCCAGCGCCTGGCAGTGCACCCGCAGCTGGTGCTTGCGGCCGGTGACGGGCGAGAGTTCCAGCAGGGCATGGCCGTCGCGGGCCTCGCGCAGCACGATGCGGGTTTCGGAATTCGGCTCCCCGGGCGCTTCGCGCATGCGCATGAAATGGTCGTCGTCCACCAGCCGGCTGCGGTAGACGGCGGGCACCGACGAGACGCCCTCCTGCCACGGCACGACGGCTTCGTAGTGCTTGTCGATGCGCCGCTCGGGAAACATCGCCTGGTAGGCGCCGCGCGTCTCGCGGCGCACCGAGAACAGCACCAGCCCCGAGGTATTGCGGTCGATGCGGTGCAGCGGCACGAGGTCATCCAGGCCGAGCTTGCGCTTCAGGCGCACCAGCAGGCTCTGCTGCACGTACTTGCCGGTGGGCGTGACGGGCACGAAGGGCGGTTTGTCGACCACCACGAGGTCGTCGTCCTGGTGCAGCACCAACTCTTCGAACGGGATGGGCGTCTCGGCGTCGAGCGCGCGGTAGTAGTACACGCGCAGCGGCGACTCGTAGCGCCGCGTGGCGGTGATGGGCACGCCGTGCTCGTCGCACACGTCGTTCGCTTCGATGCGCGAGAGCCAGGCCTCGCGCGAGATGGCGGGAAAGCGCTCGACCAGAAAGTCGGCGATGGTGGGCCAGGGGCCGTAAGGCAGCGAAACGCAGCTTGGGCTCACGCCGTCGCGCGTGGGCATCGGAACGGGGAAGCGGGGGCGCGTCATGGTGCGGCGGCGTCCAGCACCGACAGCACCTCGGCGAACGACGGCCGCGCCGCCACCTCGGGCTGCAGGCAGCGCGCCGCGAGCGTGGTCAAGGGCGAAGAAACCGCATCGTCGCAGCGCTCGGCCAGCTCTTCGAGCAGGCAACCGAACGCGCGCATCTCCACGCCCTGCAGCGCCTTCGCCAGTGCCGGGTCGAGCGCGCCGGTCATCCAGCCCGCGCCGAAGTCGCCGAGCCGCCCGCCGTCCTGCGCATGCCACAGGATGTTGTGGGCGTATAGGTCGCCGTGCAGCAGGCCGCGCGCATGCAGGTGCGCCATGGCCGCGGCGATGTCGCGCGCGATGCGCAGGGCGGTGCCGGTCGTCCAGCGCGCATCGTCGGCGTAGACGTCGCGGGTGCACGAGGCCAGGCTCGGCGGGCCGGCCAGGGTGCGGAACGAGGGCGGCACCAGCGCCATCACCAGGCCTTCGGTGCCGTCGGGGTGGCCGTCGATGCGGCCCTGTGCGGCGATCAGCGTCGGGTGCGCGCCGGCCGCGATGCAGGCCGCCATCTCGCTGTGCGGCCAGCCGTCGCTGGTGACGGCGCCCTTGAACAGCTTGACGGCCACGGGCTGTGCGGCGCCATCGGGCGTGGCCAGCGTGGCGCGGTGGATCACGCCCGAGGCGCCTTCACCGAGCTTCGGGCCGAGCGTCAGGTCGCGCCAGTCGACGTGCGGCACGGTGGGCGCGTCGATGGCGGCGTCTTCGGTCTGCGCATCGAACGGGTTGCCCGCGCAGGCCAGCCAGGCCAGGCGCGGCAGGGTGGGCAGCCACTCGGGCAGCGCCTCGAAGCGGTTGGCCGACAGGCGCAGCAGCTCGATCTGCCGGCAGCGGGCCACCGACGGCGGCAGGGCGCGTAGGCGGTTGCCGGCCAGCATCAGCTTCTGCATGCGGGTGCAGTCGCCGAGGGTGTCGGGCAGTGCCTCGATTGCGTTGTCGGTCAGGATCAGCCAGCGTAGCGAGGGCGGCAGCGCCTCGGCGGGCACGTGGGCGATGCGGTTGGCCTTGAAGCCCACGATGTCGAGCTTGCGGCACTGGCCGATGGAGGCCGGCAGTGCGGTGAACCGGTTGTCGGAGCAGAACAGCACGCGCAGCCGGTGCAGCCGGCCGAGGTCGTCGGGCAGCGCACTGAGCGCATTGCCCGTGAGGTTCAGCGTTTCGAGGGTGTCGGCGAGCGCAAAAATCTCGCGCGGGAACTCGGTGAGTCCGCACGAGAGGTCCAGTCGTCGTGCGCCAGCCAGCCGGCCGGCGCGCAGCTCAGCCAGCGTGTTCGACATTGTCATTCCCAGAGTCTATGCGGCCGCCGCCGGGCCGCCCCAAGGCGAGCCGCGCCTCCCCCTCGGGGGGTGGAGTTACACGCAGCGAAGCGAAGTGAAAAGCCGGGGGGCCTCAGGCTGCGCCGAAGCGGTAGATGCCGTCGGCATCCAGCGTGCGCTTCACCTGCCCCGAGAACCACAGCAGGTGCAGGTGGGCCACGGTCTCGCCCATGGCGAAGGTGATCTGGTGCAGGTCGAGCTCGCGCTTGAACAGGATCGGCAGGCCCTCCGACGCCGTGATCGGGCGCGCGAGGCAGGCCTCGAGCAGCTCGGCCAGGCGGTCGCGGTGGTGCTCCTGCAGCTGGTCGACGCGGCGGTGGATGCCGGTGAAGGGCTTGCCGTGCGAGGGCAGGCCCAGCGTGTCGGCCGGCAGGGCCTTGAACTTGTCGATGCTGTCCAGGAACAGGCGCAGCGAATTGGCCTCGGGCTCGCCCGCGTGCACGCTCACGTTGGTCGAGATGCGCGGCAGCATCATGTCGCCGCCCAGCAGCAGCTTCGGCTCGGCGCAGTACAGCGCGATGTGCTCGGGCGCGTGGCCGTAGCCGCTGATGCAGCGCCAGTCGCGCCCGCCGATGCGGACGATGTCGCCGTCCATCATGCGCACGTAGCGGGCGGGCACGCTGGGCACCATGTTGGTGTAGTAGCTGGTGCGCGCGCGGATCTTGGCGATCGACTCGGGGTTGGTGAGGCCGTGCGAGGTGAAGAAGTCGGCCGCCGCGTCGCCGCCCGCGAGCGTGTCGCCGGCGCTGCACAGCACGCGCGCCACGTGGTAGTCGGTGGCGCTGATCCACAGCGGCGCGTTCCAGCGCTGGCACAGCCAGTCGGCCAGGCCGATGTGGTCGGGGTGCATGTGGGTGACGATCACGCGCAGGATCGGCAGGCCCTGCAGCTGGGTCTCGAAGATCTGCTCCCACTGCGCGCGGGCCTCGTCGTGCGCGATGCAGCAGTCGACCACCGTCCAGCCCTCGACGCCGTCGATCGTGTCGCGCAGCAGCCAGAGGTTGATGTGGTCCAGTGCAAAGGGCAGTCGCATGCGGATCCAGCGCACGCCGGGCGCGACTTCCAGTGCTTCGCCGGCGGCGGGCAGGGTGTCGCCCAGGGGGTAGTGGAGTTCGCGTTCGAGGAGGTTCATGTATGATTGACGTTTACGTAAACGTCATGGGTTGAGGCATCATTGTAGAGAATGCGCCGCCAACCTGCTGTCGCCCCCGCAACCCTTGCCGCCCATGCCCGCGCAGACCTTCACCATCAGCCAGCTCGCCAAGGAGTTCGACCTCACGACGCGCGCCATCCGCTTCTATGAAGACATGGGCCTGCTGTCGCCGGAGCGGGCCGGCCTGCAGCGCGTATACAGCGCGCGCGACCGGGCGCGGCTCACGCTCACGCTGCGCGCCAAGCGCCTGGGCCTGACGCTGGTCGAGGCGAAAGACATCCTGGACATGTACGACAGCCCGCGCGACACCGTGCCGCAGCTGGAAAAATTCCTGGGCGTGCTCGGCGCCCACCGCGCGCAGCTCGAGGCGCAGCTGGCCGAACTGCAGGCCAACCTCGCCGAAGTGCGCGAGCACGAGAAAAAGGGCCGCGCCACGCTGACCAGGGCGCAGAAGGCCGCCAAGGCCGTCCAGGACGCCCGAGGTGGCGAAAACACGCCCGACACAACGACTCATTGACAATAGACCACCATGCCCTCCGACAACCTCGACGACCTCTTTGCCCACAACCGTGCCTGGTCCGCCCAGATGGAGCGTGACCGGCCCGGCTTCTTCACCGGCCTTGTCAAGCAGCAGACGCCGCGCTACATGTGGATCGGCTGTTCCGACAGCCGCGTGCCCGCCAACCAGATCACCGGCCTGGAGCCGGGTGAAGTGTTCGTGCACCGCAACGTCGCCAACATCGTGGTGCACTCCGACCTCAACGCGCTCTCGGCGATCCAGTTCGCGGTCGAGCACCTGAAGGTCGAGCACATCATGGTGGTCGGCCACTACGGCTGCGCCGGCGTGAAGGCTGCGCTCAGCGGCAAGCGCATCGGCCTGGCCGACAACTGGATTCGCCACATTCAGGACGTGCGCGACCGCCACAGCGTGATGCTCGACAGCCTGCCCGAAGACGTGCGCGTCGATGCGCTGTGCGAGCTCAACGTGGCCGAGCAGGTGGTCAACGTGGCCGTCAGCACCGTCATGGTCGATGCCTGGGCGCGCGGCCAGAAGGTGCGCATCCACGGCTGGACCTTCGGCGTGCACGACGGCCTGCTGCAAGACCTCGGCCTGAGTGTCGAGGGCGACAAGCCGCTCGACGCCATCTACAAGGCCGCCGTGCAGCGCATCCGCTACAAGTGGAGCAAGCCGGCAGGCGCGTCGCCGTCGGCGCAGGCGGGTGCCGACGGCACCGAAGGCACCGAGACGCCGCCAGCCGCCTGAGTTCGCTGCCGCTGTCATCGCCGCCCCCGTCGGTATTGCCGCCATGTTCCCGCAGCGCCTCGATTCCCCGCTGGCCTACGACATCGCGAAGGCGATGATCGACGGGTTCAACCGGCACTACCGGCTGTTCCGCGCCGAATCGGCGCGCGCCAAGCACCGCTTCGAGACCGCCGACTGGCACGGCCAGCAGCGGGCGCAGCGCGAGCGCATCGAGTTCTACGACCTGCGCGTGAACGAGGCCGTGGCCCGGCTCGAAAAAGAGTTCAAGGCCGGCGACCAGCCCATGGAGGTCTGGCATCAGGTCAAGCTGCACTTCATCGGGCTGCTGGTGAACCACCACCAGCCCGAGCTGGCCGAGAGTTTCTTCAACTCGGTCACCACGAAGATCCTGCACCGGGCCTACTTCCAGAACGACTTCATCTTCGTGCGCCCGGCCATCAGCACCGAGTACATCGAGCCGCGCGGCGCACCCACCTACCGGCCGTACTACCCCTCGCAGGCCACGCTGCCCGACATCATCGAGCAGATGCTCGACGACTTCGCGCTGCAGGGCAGCTACGCCAACAAACGGCGCGACGCCGAGCGCGTGGCGCACGTCATCCTGAACCGCTTCCACCAGGTCAAGCTGCGCGCCAACTTCCAGCTGCAGGTGCTGTCGGGCCTGTTCTACCGGAACAAGGGTGCCTACGTGGTCGGCAAGATCATGAACGGCTTCACCGAGATTCCGTTCTCGCTGCCCATCCTGCACGACACCCACGGCAAGTTCTACATCGACGCGGCGCTGTTCGGCGAAGACGACCTGCAGATGCTGTTCAGCTTTGCGCGCGCCTACTTCATGGTCGACATGGAAGTGCCCTCGGCCTGGGTGCAGTTCCTGCGCTCGCTCATGCCGCGCAAGCCGCGCGCCGAAATCTACAACGCGCTCGGCCTGGCCAAGCAGGGCAAGACGCTGTTCTACCGCGACTTCCTGTCGCACCTGAACTACTCGAGCGACCGCTTTCGCATCGCGCCCGGCATCAAGGGCATGGTCATGCTGGTGTTCGACCTGCCCTCGTTCCCCTTCGTGTTCAAGGTCATCAAGGACTTTTATCCGCCGCAGAAGGACACCACGCGCGAGCAGATCAAGGGCAAGTACATGCTCGTGAAGCAGCACGACCGCGTGGGCCGCATGGCCGACACGCTCGAGTACAGCAACGTGGGCTTTCCGCTCGACCGCTTCGAGCCCGAGCTCATCGAGGAGATCCGCAAGTTCGCGCCCAGCCAGCTCGAGATCGGCGACCGCGACGGCAACGGGGAGATGGAGGTCGTGCTCAAGCACGTCTACATCGAGCGCCGCATGATCCCGCTGAACATCTACCTGCAGGAAGCCTTCGACACGCTGGCCCACCCCGAGAGCCCGGCCCAGGCCCGGCGCGCCAAGGACCAGCTGGAGCATGCGGTCATCGAGTACGGCAACGCCATCAAGGACATGGTGGCCGCCAACATCTTCCCCGGCGACATGCTGTGGAAGAACTTCGGCGTCACGCGCGGCGGCAAGGTCGTGTTCTACGACTACGACGAAATCGAATACGTCACCGACTGCAAGTTCCGCAAGGTGCCCACGCCGCGCAACGAAGAAGACGAGATGAGCGGCGAGGTCTGGTACTCGGTTGGCCCGAAGGACGTGTTCCCCGAGACCTTCGAGCCCTTTCTGCTGGGCAACAAGGACGTGCGCGCCGCCTTCATGGCGCACCACGCCGACCTGCTCGACGCCGCCTTCTGGCAGCACCACAAGGAACGCATCCAGGCCGGCCAGATGCTCGATGTGTTCCCGTACGAAGAGTCGCAACGCTTCCAGCACGAAGGCCACGCGACGCATTTCTGACCGCCCGTTTCTGATTCCGTTTTCGTTTCTTTTCTGATTTCACTTTCACATTCCTGAAGGAGACCTCCATGTCCGAATCCATCGTCATCGTCGGCGCCGCCCGCACCCCCATGGGTGGCTTCCAGGGCGACTTCTCGTCCCTCTCCGCGCACGACCTGGGCGGCGCGGCCATCAAGGCGGCCGTCGAGCGCGCCGGCATCGCGCCCGAGAGCGTGGGTGAAGTGCTGTTCGGCAACTGCCTCATGGCCGGCCAGGGCCAGGCCCCGGCGCGCCAGGCGGCCTACAAGGGCGGCCTGCCCGACAGCGCGGGCGCCGTCACGCTCAGCAAGATGTGCGGCTCGGCCATGAAGGCCGCGATGCTCGCGCACGACCTGCTGCTGGCCGGCACGCACGACGTCATCGTGGCGGGCGGCATGGAAAGCATGACCAACGCGCCCTACCTCATGCTCAAGGGCCGCGGCGGCTACCGCATGGGCCACGACAAGATCTATGACCACATGATGCTCGACGGCCTCGAAGACGCCTACCAGCCGGGCCGCTCCATGGGCACCTTCGGCGAAGACTGCGCCGCCAAGTACAACTTCACGCGCGAGCAGCAAGACGCCTTCGCCATCGCCAGCGTGCAGCGCGCCAAGGCCGCCACCGAATCGGGCGCCTTCAAGGACGAGATCACGCCCGTCACCGTGAAGGGCCGCGGCGGCGACACCGTCATCTCCATCGACGAAGGCCCGGGCAAGGTCAAGCTCGACAAGATCCCCACGCTCAAGCCCGCGTTCAAGAAAGAAAACGGCACCATCACCGCCGCCTCGAGCTCGTCGATCAACGACGGCGCCGCCGCGCTGGTCATGATGACCGAGTCGCATGCCAAGAAGATCGGCGCCAAGCCGCTGGCGCGCATCGTCGGCCACGCCACGCACGCGCAGCAGCCCGAGTGGTTCTCCACCGCGCCGGTCGGCGCAGTGCAGAAGCTCTTCGCCAAGACCGGCTGGAGCGTGAAGGACGTCGACCTGTGGGAAGTGAACGAGGCCTTCGCCGTCGTGCCCATGGCCCTCATGCACGAGCTCGACGTGTCGCATGACATCGTCAACGTGAACGGCGGCGCCTGCGCGCTGGGCCACCCCATCGGCGCCAGCGGTGCGCGCATCATGGTCACGCTGCTGCACGCGCTGAAGGCGCGCGGCAAGAAGCGCGGCGTCGCCACGCTGTGCATCGGCGGCGGCGAAGGCACCGCCGTCGCGCTCGAATTGCTATAACGCCAGGAGCCGCCGGCGCCCGGGAGAGGGCGCCGGCCGGTTTCCACCCCGGACAGTTCAAACAAAACCATGCGTAGAGCAGGAGATTTCATGCGCCCATCCATTCACCGTACCGCCGTTGCCGCCGTGCTCGCTACCGCCTTCGTGGCAGGTGGCGCCTGGGCCCAGAAGCGCGACAACGTGTTGTTCCAGGCCGCCACCGACGAGCAGCCGGCGGTGATCAAGACGCTCGAGAAGCTCGTCAACATCGAGACCGGCACCGGTGACGCCGAAGGCATGGCCGCCGCCGGCGCGTACCTCGAAGGCGAGCTGAAGAACCTCGGCTTCACCGTCACGCGCAGCAAGTCGGCCGGCCTCGTGGTCGGCGACAACATCGTCGGCAAGCTCAAGGGCCGCGGCGGCAAGAACCTGCTGCTCATGTCGCACATGGACACCGTGTACACCAAGGGCACGCTCGCCAAGGCGCCGTTCCGCATCGAAGGCGACAAGGCCTACGGCCCCGGCATCGCCGACGACAAGGGCGGCAATGCCGTCATCCTGCACACCCTCAAGCTGCTGAAGGACTACGGCGTGCGCGACTACGGCACCATCACCGTGCTGTTCAACACCGACGAAGAAAAAGGCTCCTTCGGCTCGCGCGACCTGATCCAGGAAGAAGCCAAGCTGGCCGACTACGTGCTCTCGTTCGAGCCCACCAGCGCCGGCGACGAAAAAATGTCGCTCGGCACCTCGGGCATCGCCTACGTGCAGGTCAACATCACCGGCAAGGCCTCGCACGCGGGCGCCGCGCCCGAGCTGGGCGTGAACGCATTGGTCGAGGCCTCCGACCTCGTGCTGCGCACCATGAGCATCGACGACAAGTCGAAGAACCTGCGCTTCAACTGGACCATCGCCAAGGCCGGCAACGTGTCGAACATCATCCCGGCCAGCGCCACGCTGAACGCCGACGTGCGCTACGCACGCAACGAAGACTTCGACGCCGCCATGAAGACCCTCGAAGAAAAGGCGCAGCAGAAGAAGCTGCCCGAGGCCGACGTCAAGGTGCTCGTCACGCGCGGCCGTCCGGCCTTCAACGCGGGCGAGGGCGGCAAGAAGCTGGTCGACAAGGCCGTGGTCTTCTACAAGGAAGCCGGCGGCAGCGTGGGCGTCGAAGAGCGCACCGGCGGTGGCACCGACGCGGCCTACGCGGCGCTCTCGGGCAAGCCCGTGATCGAAAGCCTGGGCCTGCCCGGCTTCGGCTACCACAGCGACAAGGCCGAGTACGTCGACATCAGCGCCATTCCGCGCCGCCTGTACATGGCCGCGCGCTTGATCATGGACCTGGGCGCCGGCAAGTAAGCCACGCACCCACCGACAAGAAAGAACTGGAGACAACGCCATGCTGCTCAGCGCAGACCAGGAAGCCATCCGCGACGCCGTGCGCGATTTTTCGCAAGCCGAGTTGTGGCCCAACGCCCCCAAGTGGGACCGCGATCACAGCTTTCCGAAGGACGTGCACCAGGGCCTGGCCGCGCTGGGCGCCTACGGCATCTGCGTGCCCGAGGAGCATGGCGGCGCGGGCCTCGACTACCTCACGCTCGCACTGGTGCTTGAAGAAATCGCGGCCGGCGACGGCGGTACCAGCACCGCCATCAGCGTGACCAACTGCCCCGTCAACGCCATCCTCATGCGCTACGGCAACGCGCAGCAGAAGAAGAAGTGGCTCGAGCCGCTGGCCCAGGGCCAGATGCTCGGCGCCTTCTGCCTCACCGAGCCGCAGGCCGGCAGCGACGCCTCGAGCCTGCGCACCACCGCGCGCAAGGACGGCGACGGCTACGTGATCGATGGCGTGAAGCAGTTCATCACCAGCGGCAAGAACGGCCAGGTCGCCATCGTCATCGCCGTGACCGACAAGGGCGCCGGCAAGCGCGGCATGAGCGCGTTCATCGTGCCCACCGACGCGCCCGGCTACAACGTCGCGCGTTTGGAAGACAAGCTCGGCCAGCACAGCAGCGACACCGCGCAGATCAACTTCGACAGCTGCCGCATCCCGGCCGAGAACCTCATCGGTGCCGAAGGCGAGGGCTACAAGATCGCGCTCGGCGCGCTCGAGGGTGGCCGCATCGGCATCGCCGCGCAGAGCGTGGGCATGGCCCGCAGCGCCTTCGACGTGGCCGTGGCCTACGCCAAGGAGCGCCAGGCCTTCGGCGGCGCCATCTTCGACCAGCAGGCCGTGGGCTTTCGCCTCGCCGACTGCGCCACGCAGATCGAAGCCGCGCGCCAGCTCATCTGGCACGCCGCCAGCCTGCGCGACGCCGGCCGGCCCTGCCTGAAAGAAGCCGCCATGGCCAAGCTCTTCGCCAGCGAGATGGCTGAGCGCGTGTGCAGCGCCGCCATCCAGACCCTGGGCGGCTACGGCTACGTGAACGACTTTCCGCTGGAGCGCATCTACCGCGACGTGCGCGTGTGCCAGATCTACGAAGGCACGTCGGACATCCAGAAGCTGCTGATTCAACGCGCGCTCGCCTGATCACGTGAACCGGCGCCGCGGCCGACCCTGGGGCTCGATCGCCGCGGCACTCGCGCTCGTGGCGCTGGCCGCCTGGAGCGTCGTCATCGAGCCGCGCTGGGTGGCCGCGCGAGTCGAGCCCTTGGGCTCGGCGCAGTGGCAGCCGCCGGCAGGCCTGAAGGTCGCCGTGGCCAGCGACTGGCACCTCAGCACGCGCTCGCTGTGGCGCGTGACCAGCGCCGACCGCGCCGCGGCCATCGTCGACCAGATCAACGCGGCGCAGCCCGACGTGATCCTGCTGCCCGGCGACTTTCTTGCGGGCTCCGGCGACGACGAAGACTTTTCCATCGAAGCCATGGCCGCCGTGCTCGGCCGCCTGAAGGCGCCGCAGGGCGTGTACGCGGTGCTTGGCAACCACGACTGGTGGCACGACGGCGAACGCACCGCCAAGGCCTTGTCCGCACAAGGCATCCGCGTGCTGGAGAACGCCTCGGTGCGCCTGCCCGGGCACGCGCTCTGGGTGGTCGGCATCGGCGACGACTCCACCGGCCATTCACAACCCGACAAGGCCCTGGCCGGCGTGCCACCGGGCGCCGCCACGCTGGTCATGATGCACGACCCCTTCAGCTTCGCCGGCATGCCGCGCACGCAGGGGCTCGTGGTGGCGGGGCACACGCACGGCGGGCAGATCAGCGTGCCGGGCTACGGCGCACTGGTGGTGCCCGGGCGTGCGCCGCGTGAATGGGCCTATGGCTGGATCGCGCACAAGGACAACAAGCGCATGTATGTGACCAGCGGGCTCGGCGTGAGCATCCTGCCGGTGCGGTTCAACATGCGGCCTGAGTGGGTGATGTTTCGGTAGGGGGCGTACCGGTCGCTGGCGCTTGACGGGCGTCGTGGAGGCCGCGAACATTGCCGTCGCCTTGTGTGAGGTGCAAGGCCGGGTTTAGCAGCCCGCTGACATCCTGCGCAGCAATTCTTGGAGGCCTATGGCCAATGCTTCAAGCGCAGTCACCGACGCCGGTTGTTCCTGTGCGTCTTCCCGTTCCGCCACTCAATTCACACCCTTCGAATGGATGCAAGGCGAACGGCTCCCGCCTTCACTGCAAAGCCACGCGGCGTTTCTCAACGAGGCGCGCGATGTGGTGCAGGGCGCGCAGACGTTGGTTCAGTTGCTCGAGTGGGATGAGGATCGGCGCGACGCCGCTTCTTCTGATGCAGGCGCCGCCCCGCTTTTCGATGCATGCCAGCGCAGTTCGCTGCAGCGGTTTCTCGCGGTTTCGCTGGGGCTTCTGCATGGGCGGATTGAAGCGCAGTGCGAGGCGGTGGACGAGTAGGAACACTTCGCTGGGGCTTGAGTCCTGCGCAACTCTGGGCATCAAAACAACGGTTGCCGAACTGGCATGAGCCGAGCGATCGGAACGATCGTGAGCGTAACTTTTCCCTCGTAAGATTTGGATTACAAAACAAGCGAGGAGAGAGTTTGATGAGTGGAGTTAAAAGTTTTACATCGGTCATGCTCGGCGTGGCCGTGATGCTTGCCGCATGCGGCGGAGGGGGAGG